>CALGLS010000580.1 GCA_937959375.1 uncultured Saprospiraceae bacterium | reverse complement strand
TTCATAAAACATTGATTTGCAATTAAATGGAAATTTAAACATGCTCTTAATTAGTGATTTTGGGAGATACAAAAGAACAGAATGAAAGAAGGCAGACATTTTTATTTGGAACTGGCTTGGCGTGTTCTTAGTCTCTAAAGGCAAAATAGTCTGTCATCACTGAAGGTTTTAGGTATTTTGATGATAGAGGGCTTGTGCATTTGAGCAGTCTGCCTATCTGGCTAATCAGACAGGCCACTGGGCAAGACTAGAATTAGAACCTGCTTGGCTCAGACAGCTACTCTATATACATAAGTCTGTTTTAAATGCTCATTCGGGGTAAAAGAAGGATAATAATGAATCGTTGAATTCTGAATTTTGATTTTCCCCTTAACACGGTAGAAGGCAAAAAATCAACGATTCAAAATTTCTAAAATTTTATAATATACACCTGAGTTACAAGTTATGCATATAACGGTAGGCGCAGACAGGTGGCCTTCTAATGGGAATGGAAACTTGCCTAGCCGATAGGATAGGTGGGAACAGGAGTCCTTACACCTTTTGAATAAACTTCACCAAATTGACTTCCTTAGGAATGGCTAGCTTCTTTCGAAGGCGGTATCGGCTACCTTCTACACCTCGAACAGAGATATTCATCAAAGTAGCTATTTCTTTAGTAGACAGATTCATGCGGAGGTAGGCACAGATTTTTTGGTCATAATTGGTAAGGTGAGGATATTTCTCACGTAGATTCTTCAAAAAGTTACTGTGTACTTGATCAAAATGTAGCGTGAATTGTTCCCAACTATCATCTAAAATAGAATCTTGTTGAAGCATGCGAATGATCTTCTCGATGTCTTTTTTGACTTGAGCAGGGTCAGCATTTTTTTGAATAGCCTTGGTCAAGTCTTCACGAATACTATTGATCATCTCCCCTTTTTGCATGATGTGCATGGTGGCGCTGGCGAGTTCTTTCTTTTGGAATTGAAGTTCTTTTTCGAGTTGTTCGTTTTTGAGTGTATTCAACTCCTGTTCTGTTTCTTCAACGATTTGTTGTTGCTGCTTTTCTTTTTCTTGGTGGACAGATTTCAGTTGTTCTTTTTCAGTTTCGTAACGATTGCGTTGTAGGTGCATGATGCTTGCCAGTAATCCAAGGCCAATTAAACCATAAATGATAAAAGCCACCATTGTTTTGTACCAAGGGGCGTCAATCTTAAATGAGTATTGAGCAGGATTACTAACCTTACCGTAGGCATTTCGGGCGCGAACTTGAAAGGTGTAAGTACCAGGAGAAAGATTGGTGTATTCTTTTTCGGTTCGTCTGTTCCAGCTTGTCCAGTCATCATTCAGACCTAAGAGTGAAGTTTGGTATTCAACATCAGACTTAGTAGAATAAGATGGTGAAGAATAGAAAAACCGAAAGGTATTGTGATTGGCATCAAAAGCCATTCTATCCTCATTTTGTAGCGTTGTGATCGTATCTGCATCAATGAAGTATCCACCAAAAATTAATGAATCATTTTCTGCAAGGAGATTAACTTTGTTAATTAGTATTTTAGGAACGCGCGATGCTGATTCTCCTTTTTCACTGTCATAATGAATGAACCCTTTCTCTGACCCAAAGAAAACATTTTTAGAATTGTATGGATAAATATGTTCAAAACCACCAACTAGACTACCATCAATGCCTGGAATATTTTTTTTGAGAATTCGATTTTGTAAACCATCTTGTTGTATGTCTAGGTAGCCAACGCCTTGATTTGTCACAAACCAAATGTTATCATTGTTAGGGTCTTCCTTTAATGATTTGACCCATTCTTTATCTCCGAGGTAATCATTCAAAATAGGGTAGGGTATGAATTTATCTCCCTCCGTTACATATTGATAGACGCCTTGCTCCGTTGTAAACAATGCTTTCCCATTAATAGAAAACACATAATTACCTAAGTCAGAAGGTAGACCATCAGCTGCAGTATATAATTTAGTGTCTACAGCGTTTTGGTCTTTTTGTAAACTTATTTTATATATACCTCTATAAGGATGCGAAACCCAAACGGTACCATTTTTTTCTTTAATCAGAATTCTACTTGATTCTGAAAAGCCTTTTAATTTTTTTGCAAAAGTCCAGTGGTCATTTTGTTTGCTAAAAAGAGACAGACCATTATAATCACCACAGAGCGCGAGCTGATCGTTTAGTAAAACTAATTTCCAAGTACTAAAATCCAAAATCCGATCACTCGAATTACCATTGACCTCAAAAGCTCCCTCATGACTATTTAATATGATTTGTTTGTCCAACATGGATATACCCCAAACTTGTCCTTCTGTACCCGGTACGATTTGAAATGCTTGTTTATCAAATGGATTGTAATCGGATTTCCAGTCAGAGTGATACAGCCCAGTGGAAGTACCGAAGTAGATTTTGTCTTTTTGTATTTCGACTGCATAACCAGTTCCCTCAAGTTCACCATCCGGGTAGATATAAGTAAAGGGAGATTCGTATTCTACATAATCGATTCCATTATTAAGTCCAAGCCATATATTATTGTCACGATCGTGGTAAACACATAAAGTATTCGAGTTTTGCAATCCCGATTCTTTTTGAACATGACGCAATGCCTTACCTTCTTTATCAATGATCAATAGTCCAGCAAGAGAAGTACCAAGAGCAATATTACCATCTGACAAAAGGCTAGCATTGTAAATTCGTTTGTCTTTAATAAAATCATCGCTAGTTATATTAAAAGGTGTCATTGATTCACCATCAAAAATAAAGATTCCTTTTTTGAGTGTGGTGACAAGCGTTCGGTCAGCATCTAAGGGTAAGAAAGAGGTGATTGGGCTTTCAATTTTTTCGATAGGTAGAATGATAAAGGAATTTTCTTCTAGTTTAAGTAGTCCTTTATAGTTGTCTTTGATATATAGCTGGTCCTTAAATATCCCACTAAATTCGATAGCACCTCCAGATCGAAGCGCAGTAATCGATTGGTCAATTTTATATCTAAAAACATTTTTACCTGTTTGAAATATTATTTCGTCTCTATAAGGTAGGATATTCCATACATCTGCATAGTTCTTATGTTCTTCAGGAATGAGGCTATTCAAAGAATTATAAACAAGCTGGCCTCGATCATTTGGAAAGAAATAACCTAATTCTCCTTGACCACCTACATAGATCTTACCATCCTCAGCTATGAAGATAGAGCGAACCACGGTATTATTGGCAATCGGATAAGTCTGCCAATAAGTACCATCATAAGTGAGTAGGCCATCATTATTGGCAAAATACATCACTCCGTTCTCATCTTGGTCAATATCCCAAGTTTGAGTCCCACCTTTAAACGTTTTATTGGAAAAGTTGTGGATAGGAAGTCGGCCTATATTATTTCCCTGCGAGAAAAGGCATTCTACTCCCAACATCAACATAAATCCAACTAGTAAGTATCTTATTCCCATCAGGTTTGGTTAATCTTCCTCTAAAATAGGGAATAAAAACAAACTGTCGTATTAATGTTGTGGTGAATTTTCTATTAGTTGAGGTAATTTTAGCCTATTGAATATTAAGAAGTACACTTGTCGTACAATTAGATTTCTGATATTCAGCTTTTAAACCTAATTTTAGGGTAATTAAGCAAGTTGGCTTGAAATAATATTTGGATAAACCTGCTTTATTAACATTTGTCAAGAAATGAGGATTTGTATGCTCCAAAGCATTCCTGTTGTAGCTCAAAGAATCACTTGTCGTATTTAATTCTTCGAAGTTTTTTAAAAATGGAGGCTGAAATTTCTTGTAGAACCAATGATTTACAAAAAAAATCATCATTCTATTTTTAAACAACTTCTTCAAAAACATAAGATTTTTAAACTCTTTTAATCACTTAAAATTTGGATATTATGAAACGATTTTTACTTCTAGTTTTAACCCTCTTTACAGGGATGGGACTTCAGGCACAAGGTGACATCACCTTTCGTGTAGATATGACCCAATACAATGGACCTGCCTTTGGTGGAGTCTTTATGAACAGCGCCGCAGGTGGTTGGTGTGGAGACTGTGCACCACTAACTGACGCAGACAGCGATGGCATTTGGGAAGGAACCTACAACATGCCAGCGGGTGCGCAAGAGTATAAATTTAGTATAGATGGCTGGACAGCACAAGAAGCGCTGACAGAAGGAGATCCTTGTACTATTACAAGCGGAAATTTTACAAACAGAATTATGGACGTAACGGGTAATGCCGTACTAGATCCAGTTTGCTGGAATTCTTGCGATGTTTGTGGTGCTCCACCAGAAATGGCTTCCGTTACCATGAATGTGAACATGAGCGAATACACGGTATCAGCTGATGGACTATTTCTAGCAGGTGGTTCTGCTTTCGGAGGACCTGGTGATAACCCAATGACAGACCCAGATGGTGATGGTATTTATAGCATTACGCTAATGAGACCAATCGGAACTACTAGTAACTATACGTTTGTAAATGGATCAGGTTGGGGTGATAAAGAAAATATTGCAGGTTTGCCTTGTGCAGATCCTAACAACTTCAATGATCGCTTAGCATTCACATTAAACCAAGATACAGTCATCAATACTTGTTTTGCAGAATGTACAGATGATACTAACTGTACACCAGTTAATATGGTTGCGATCACCATGAATGTGAACATGAGCCAATACACTGTTTCTGCAGATGGTGTATCTCTAGCAGGTGGTTCTGCTTTTGGTCAACCGGGTGATAACCCAATGACGGACCCAGATGGTGACGGAATTTATTCAGTTACACTAATGAGAGCAGCAGGAACTACTAGTACCTATACTTTTGTAAACGGTGACTGGTGGGATGATAAAGAAGATATTTCAGGTCAGCCTTGTGCAGATCCTGACAACTTCAATGATCGAATCGCTATTACATTTAACGAAGACACAGTAATCAATACTTGTTTCCAAGAATGTACAGACGATACAAATTGTACACCTGTAGGTGCTGACCCAATGGTTACTTTCCGTGTTGATATGAACGAATACACTGGAACTTTTACTACTCCTGAATTAAATGGTACGTTCAACGGTTGGTGTGGAAACTGTAATCCTATGACAGATGATGACATGGATGGTGTATGGGAAGTTACTTTACCAATTGCTAATGGAAGTTATGAATATAAGTTTTCATTTGATAACTGGGCTGGACAAGAAGACCTTACACTTGCATCGCCTAACTGTACTGTATCAGACGGTACTTTTACTAACCGTACGTTGGAAGTAGCCGGGGATGCTGTTCTAGATGCAGTATGTTGGGAATCTTGTAATGCCTGTGGCGTTACATCAGATATGGTTTCAGTTACCATGAATGTAAACATGAGCGAATACACAGTTGCTGCTGAAGGAGTTTCTCTAGCAGGTGGTTCTGCTTTTGGTTTCCCAGGTGACAACCCGATGCTTGATCCAGATGGCGATGGAATTTACAGTATTACCTTAATGGTAGAAGCAGGAGTGACGAGTAACTATACATTTATTAATGGAGACGGCTGGGGTGATAAAGAAAATATTGAAGGTCTTCCTTGCGCAGATCCTGACAACTTCAATGATAGAGTAGCAGTAACATTTAACGAAGATACAGTAATCAATACTTGCTTTGCAGAATGTACAGATGATACAAACTGTACACCAGTAAATATGGTTTCAATCACTATGAATGTGAACATGAGCGAATATACTGTTGCTCCTGAAGGAGTGTCTCTAGCAGGTGGCTCTAGTTTTGGTTTTCCAGGTGATAACCTAATGGAAGATCCTGACGGTGATGGTGTTTATTCAATCACTTTGATGCGACCAATAGGAACTACAAGTCACTATACTTTTGTAAACGGACCAGACTGGGCTAATAAAGAAAATATCGCAGGTCAACCTTGTGCGGATCCCAATAACTTTAATGATCGAATGGCTATTACCTTCAATGAAAATACAGAGATCAATACTTGTTTTGGAGAATGTACAGATGATTTAAATTGTTCACCGGTTGCAGAGCCAACAAGTGTTACTTTCCAAGTGAACATGCAAGATGAAACGACTAATGCGAATGGTGTATTCTTAGGTGCTAACTTTGATGGCTGGTCGGGTAACCTAGAAATGGAAGATCCAGACGGTGATGATATTTGGACCTTAACGATTGGGGTACCTCAAGGTGTTGCTGAGTATAAATTTATCAACGGAGACTGGGAAGCGTTAGATCCAGTAGAAGATGCTGATTGTACATTGACAACTGGTGCTTTTACAAATAGAGTTCTTGACGTGGGATCTGATGATATTGTTGTTGATATCGTTTGTTTCAATTCTTGTTTAAACTGTACTGATATCGGAACGTATGATATCCTTGCAGAAAACACAATGTTCCGTTTAGCACCATCACTTACAAATGGTACGCCTGTTATGCTTTACTTCAATGAAGCAGCAAAAGAGGAGCGTACAGTTACTATTACAAATACGATTGGTCAAGTTGTTTACCGCTCAACTACAGCTGGTGCAGCAGTAGAGCACGCGATTGAAACAGCTGACTTAGCAAATGGTCTTTACTACGTAATCGTAGAATCTGACCAACAAGCTGCTCTCGAGAAGTTTATCGTTTCTAAATAATAATATCCACTTAGTTTGGAGGGTGGTGCACTTCGTTGTGCTACCCTCCGATTTTTTGGACGAAGTATTAGTCAAATTAATATGAAATCATTTCTTAGTTTTTTTTCGTTGGCGTTTATTCTCTCTATTTCTTATTGCTATAATGGGCAATATGGAGACGAGACTGGACAACAAAATACAGCAACAACTTCCGAGTTAAAATTGGTCTGGTCTGACGAATTTGACAAAGATGGTTTACCTGATCCAACGAAATGGAGCTATGATGTGGGAACAGGATGTGATTTGCCTTGCGGATGTGGTTGGGGCAATAATGAAAAAGAATATTACACAAAAGATCGTCTTGAAAATGCTCGAGCTGAAAATGGAAATCTAATCATTGAAGCAAGAAAAGAACGATTTGAAGATAGAGATTATACTTCTGCTCGCTTAGTATCAAAAGGAAAAGGCGATTGGAAATATGGACGCATTGAAGTAAAAGCAAAAATACCTTCGGGTCGTGGTGTGTGGCCTGCTATATGGATGCTACCTACAGGTAATGAATACGGTGGTTGGCCCAAAAGTGGAGAAATCGATATCATGGAACATGTAGGATATTTACCCGATAGTATCTACGGAACAGTACATACCCAAGCATACAATGGCATGATTAAAACACAGGTAGGAGGTAATATTTACAATCCTTTCAGTGAAAAAGAATACCATAACTACGTGATCGAATGGGATGAGGAAAAAATCGTCTGGCTAATAGACGATGTAAAATATTTTTTATTCGAAAACGAACATAAAGATTTCGAAAGCTGGCCTTTTGACAAACCATTCCATTTAATTTTAAATGTAGCAGTCGGTGGTTACTGGGGTGGCAAACATGGGATTGATGACGACATATGGCCACGACGTATGGAAATTGATTACGTTCGAGTCTATCAATAAGGAACTTATTTTTATTTTAAAGGTTTATTAAGAGCAGTGCTTCAACGGAGTGCTGCTTTTTTAGTTTTAAGACCTTTTGAATTAGAATTAGAATTAGAATTAGAATTAGAATTAGAATGGGAATGGGAATGGGAATGGGAATGGGAACCTGCCTAGCCAGCGGATAGGTGGGAATGGGAATCCCAATAAGCCCGTAAAAGGAGAATTCATATTCTAATTCCCATTCTAATTCATAATCTCGTATATTCGCGTCCACACGATGATTTGCCAAAAGGCACCGAATCATCCTAACATTGAAACAGAGTAAAATAATGAATAAGCCAAAAAGATATTTAATTACCTCAGCATTGCCATACGCTAACGGAGAACTGCATCTTGGTCACCTTGCAGGTGCCTACCTCAATGCAGATGTGTATACCCGGTACCTGCGTTTACGCGGTGAGGACGTAGTCTTTATTTGTGGTTCTGATGAACACGGTGCAGCTATTACCATTCGTGCCAAACAAGAAGGAATTGATCCACGAAATATCGTCGACAAATACCATGAGTTAAATAAAGCGACTTTTGAGAAATTAGGAATTGCATTTGATATCTATCACCGAACCACGGAAGAGCTACATTACGAAACTGCTCAAGAGTTTTTTAAAAAGCTAGTAGAGAAAGGTGGCGAATTTGAAGAACGAGAATCAGAACAATTATATGACGAAGAGTTCAAGCAATTTTTGGCAGATAGATATGTAGAAGGAGAATGCCCCAAATGTGCTAACCCAAATGCCTACGGAGATCAATGCGAAAATTGTGGAACCACACTTTCTCCAACAGAACTAAAAAATCCACGCTCTAAATTAAGTGGAAAAACACCCACCAAAAAAATTACCAAACACTGGTACTTTAGATTAAATAAACATGCCGAATGGTTGCGTACCTGGATTACAGATGGAACGCTGGACGGTCAACAATTACATGATCCAAAAACTTGGAAAAAACACGTAATCGGACAATGCCTTTCATGGATTGATGGAGAAGATGGTCTGCAACCAAGATCTATAACCCGTGATCTAGATTGGGGTATACCAGTTCCAGTAGAGGGTGGCGAAGGAAAAGTTTTATACGTTTGGTTTGATGCGCCAATTGGATACATCTCTGCGACCAAACAATGGGCAAAAGACCACGGAAAAAATTGGGAAGATTATTGGAAAAGTGATGATAGTCAACTGCTTCACTTTATTGGAAAAGACAACATCGTTTTCCACTGTATCGTATTCCCATCTATGTTAAAAGCACACGGTGAATACAACCTTCCGGTAAACGTACCTGCTAACCAATTTTTGAATTTCGAAGGCGATAAGTTTTCAAAGTCAAAAGGTTGGGGAATTACTCAATCTGAATATTTAGAACTCTTCAAAGATTTTCAAAACAAGGAAGACGCACTCCGATATTACCTCGTTCGCAACATGCCAGAAAATCGAGATGCAGATTTTAAGTGGGATGATTTTGTAGACTGTTTTGATAAAGAGTTGGCTGATAATTTCGGAAATTTTGTAAACCGAGTTATTACCTTAACCAACAAATACTACGAAGGTGTAGTGCCAACATCATCCGTTGATTTGCTTGAGAAGTTAGCGCCTGTTCGTGAACTATTGATTGCCTTGGACTTTGAATTGGAAAACTTTAATTTCAAAAATGCGATTCAAAAAGTAATGGACATTTCATCTTGGGGTAATGCCTACTTGCAGGATGTTTCTCCATGGAAAATTTGGAAGCAAGAACCGGAGAGTGAATTAGTAAAGGAAAGCCTTTTTATTAGTTTACAAGTGGTGACCGTTTTGAGTATTATTTGTCAACCCTTTACTCCTTTTACGGCGGATAAGGTACGTGGATTACTCAATTTACCTACACTGAAAAATGGTGATCTGAAATCAGCAATTGAACATTTAAATGCAGGGGAGGCAGTTCTAGCAGGTGGTCACAAGATCAATGCACCAGAATTGTTATTCCAAAAAATAAATGATCGCAAAGATAGCAGTCGCTCCGATATCATCGCTGCAGAAAAAGCAAAGTTGGCAGCCATCCTTGAAGCACAGAAAGGAGAAGAACGTGCGCCAATAAAAGAGACCATTAAATTTGAAGACTTTACAAAATTAGACATTCGAACAGCAACCATAATAGAAGCGGAAAAAATGCCTAAGTCAGATAAACTTTTGAAATTAAGAGTTGATCTAGGTTCCGAACAACGAACTGTTTTGTCAGGTATAGCTAAGTACTATTCAGCGGAAGAAGTGATCGGTCAACAAGTTTTGGTATTAGCCAACTTAGCACCACGTAAAATGATGGGCGTTCCCTCTGAAGGAATGATTCTAATGGCTGAAAACGCGGACGGAAAGTTGTGTTTCGTTAGCCCGAAAGATGATAATTGGGGGAATGGGTTTGGGGTTAGCTAGAGGGATCGTTTTAGGAGACGGAAGTCGGAAGTCCGAAGACGGAAGCTCTCGTCTAACGTAAAATACGATCAAGGGAAACTTCGGACTTCCGTCTTCGGACTTCGGTCTTAAATGTAAACCAACAAGCATAAACTAATTTGAAATACTCAAAACTACGTCTACCGCTACTACTAATCTTCATCTTGATGGCCATCGCCACAGGATATCTAATGTATGCGCAATATCAAGCCAATGAGTTGTGGGGATATTTACCGCTGTTTTTCCTTATCGGAATATGGGGGACGATAGTCGTGTCACTTCAAGACCGTTTTTCAACGCACGAAAATAATCTACCTCGATTGGGCTTGGCCACATTATCCGGCGTTTTACTTTGGTTGGGTTTTCCTTTAATGCCATTGACGCCATTGATGTTTATTGGTTTTGTCCCCTTGCTTTTAGTAGAAGACGATATCTCTCGATCACGAGAAGGTGCTGCGAAGTGGGAAGTTTTTAAATACAGTTATCACGCACTTTTTACTTGGAATATATTGACAACTTACTGGGTAGCCAATACAGCATTTGCCGCAGGGATTTTTGCCTTTAGCATGAATACCTTTTTTATGTGTATCCCAATCGTTATTTACCATCAGGTGAAAAAAATATTGGGAGGTCGATTGATGGGAATCTCTTTCATTGCCTTTTGGATTACCTTCGAATATCTACATATGAACCAAGATCTTACTTGGCCATGGTTGACGTTAGGGAATAGCTTTTCGACTTATCCAACTTGGGTGCAATGGTACGAATATCTCGGAGTCTTTGGAGGTTCGTTCTGGATATTGGCAGGTAACGTGCTGTTTTTTAAGTTGATACAAAATCATTATCCGCAGCTGAAATCTTTTTTCAAGCTTAAGCAAAAAGAGCGTCCTGTTGTTGTAATGAATAGTTTGCTGCCTGCTGGCAAAAAAGGATCTTTGCTTACCATCTGTCTGTTGTTGTTATTACCGATTGTCATTTCTTTTGCCATCTACGTTTCTTATGAGGACAAAGGTCTTGAACGAAACATCGTTTTGGTACAACCCAATTTAGAACCACACTACGTTAAATTTGATATTTCGAATACAGCAACTTTGAATCAATTTATGAAGCTGTCAGTCGCAGCAGTAGATGAAACAACTGATTATCTTGTCTTTCCAGAAACCAGTTTTGGTGGGGTAAAGACCAATAATTTTTATGCCAATCAAAACATTAACTCCTTAAAAAGATTTGTTGACCGCTTTCCAAAATTGAAATTAATAACAGGATTAGGATCACAAAAAATTTATGAAGCTAATGAAGTAAAGGGACCAGCAGTACGTACGTTCACAAGGCCAGGGAAAGATACCATTTTTTGGGAAAGCCATAATTCCGCTATTCAACTGACAAGTGGAAAAGAAGAAGTTGATTTCTATCTAAAAGGAAAGATGGTTCCTGGAGCAGAAATATTTCCTTATCGGAAAGTACTTTGGTTTATGGAACCTTTGGTCAACAAACTTGGCGGTTCTGTTAGTGGTTTTGCAACCCAAAAAGAACGCTCCGTTTTTGAAGGTGATGGAACAGCAGTTGCTCCCGTAATTTGTTTCGAATCCGTCTTCGGTGAATATTGTACAGAATATGTTAGGAAAGGAGCAGAGGCGCTATTCATTGTTACCAATGACGGTTGGTGGGACAACACCGCAGGGCATCGACAGCATATGGCCTTCGCGCGACTTAGAGCAATAGAAACGCGTAGAAGTATCGCCCGTTCTGCTAACATGGGAACCTGTGGGTTCATCAATCAAAGAGGTGATGTGTCTCAAGCTTCTGTCTACGGAGAAGTGGGAACCGTGAAAGGCAGTATTCGTTTTAACAATCAAATTACATTTTATACTATTTGGGGAGATGCTATTGCTCGAATTGCCTTGTTTACCTGCATACTTCTTCTCTTAAATGCGATTGCGAAAGGCTTACTAAATCGCTCCAAGGAAAAAGCGCGTTAAAACCTACAGCATAAACCTGAAACGAAATAGTAGAATAAAAAACGCCCTTTGAGCATATGCTCGAAGGGCGTTTTTTATTGTGAGGTCTGAGTACGGTAT
>CALGLS010000579.1 GCA_937959375.1 uncultured Saprospiraceae bacterium | reverse complement strand
CTAATCGCCACATTAATATTGTTAGGATGTGTCACCTCTATTACAGATAAAGAGGATGTTCCAACAAGCATATTAATGAACATGGAGTATTTGACGAAAACCAAAATGCAGATTGAGAAAAATGATCCCAAAGTCATGCATGCATTTCGTCAACTGATTAAAGAGGCTGATGCGGCACTTCAGGAAGGTCCCTTTTCTGTAACGCACAAAGAAAAACTGCCTCCTAGCGGAAATAAGCACGACTATGCTAGCTACAGTCGTTACTGGTGGCCTGATCCAAATCAACCGGATGGACTGCCTTATATCCGACGCGATGGTGAAACCAATCCTGACAGTCAAAGTCCCAAGGAATCTGACCGACCAAGAATTGGCAAACTAGGCATAAACACCGAAACACTAGGACTCGCTTATTTTTTAACTGAAGATGAAAAGTACGCTGTAAAAGCAGCTGAACTGCTTCGTATCTGGTTTCTAGATTCTTTGACTTACATGAATCCAAATGTCAATCACGCTCAATGCCGACCGGGACATAACAAAGGCTCTAAATCTGGCATATTAGATGGTCGCTTGATGGTAAACGCCTTAGAAGGATCAATGCTGATTGCAGGTTCATCTGCCTTAAGTGATATTGAGCGTAAAAACTTAAAAGCTTGGGTTGGGAAATATTTTGAATGGCTGACCACCAACGAAATGGCACTCCAAGAAGCTGCCGCAAAAAACAATCATGGTTCTTTTTATGATGCGCAAGCCATGTACTTCGCTTTGTATGCGGGGAAACCTGAAGCAGCTAAAGAGATCGCACAAAAGTTCCTTCAGAACCGCATCCCTTCACAAATTCAAGCAGACGGTTCCATGCCTGAAGAGATGGCTCGTACTCGTCCACTTTTTTACAGCATTTACAACCTACACGCTATGTTTCTTATAGCGAGTCTTGCAGAGCAGGTCGATGTAGATATTTGGAATACTAATGTTAGCGACTCAGGCCTTCGAGCAGGATTAGACTATCTCATCCCCTACACCGACCCAAAAAAACGATGGCCCCACCCTACTATTGGAGAAGCCGATCGAATGGAGATGTTTGCAATTATTCAAATGGCTGACCGTGCGTATCCTGATGGAAGCTATTTGGAAAAGGTAGAATTACTACCTGAAGAATCACGCAACACGCATCGTGCTAATCTTGTATTTCCATTGATGCGATGAGTTTTCGATATGTTAATGGATACTTGAATTGTTGAGTTCAACAATTTGGTTTTAGACATTACTGTAAAAACATGAAGGCTTTCCTTATATTTATATCAATCTTTGATAGCAGCTTTTAAGTTAGATTCCAACTTTACAGTTCTATTGTTCACTATTTTGACCGCACTTTAGAAATACCTACGAAAAAATAAATAATCACACCGACTTAAATCTAAGTTATGTTTAACAGCTATTTCAAAATCGCTTGGCGCAGTTTATTTAAACAAAAGTTATATACTGCGATTAATGTAACAGGAATGACCATTGGGATGACCTGCTTTATTTTGCTGGCATTGTATACTCAATATGAATTGAGTTATGACAAACAACATGAAAAAAACGACCGTATTTATCGAATCGCTCATAAATTGAGGGGCTATACTTTTCAAGGAACAGACCAATTTGCTTGTTCCTCCATTCCTGTGGCATTATCTTCAAAAATGGAAATCCCTGAAGTAGAATCGGTAACAACTTTGAAGTATACTTCTAATTTGTTTAAAAAAGAAGGGCAAATATTTAGTGAACAAGGACTTTTAACGGATACTTCCTTTTTTGATATTTTTAGTTTTCAAGCGATTGCAGGCGATCCAAAAGCTGCCTTAAAAGAAAAAGATGCCATTATTTTAACTGCTAAAATGGCCACGAAGTTTTTTGGAAATACTTCCCCTATTGGGAAAACGCTAGAAGGACGAGATAAAAAAATGAAGACCGTAAAAGCTGTAATTGAGGATGTAACAGATAATCATCATTTTAAGTTCAACTACCTGACTTCTCTTGACAATAATTCAGATTATGTAAATGATAAAAAAAATTGGAAATGGTCGCATAGTAATTATTGGTCTTATGCGCTATTAAAAGAAGGAGCCGATATTCAAAAAGTAGAAACCGCTATGATACCTTTTGGTGAAAAAGCTGCTGCAGAACTCGCCGCTATTAATTATGCTTACAAGCCGCAATATTTTCTTCAACAATTGAAAGACATTCATTTACATTCCAATATCAATTTAGAATTAGAAACCAATAGTGATATCCGCTACCTTTACCTTTCTTCTTCCATTGCATTTATAATTTTATTATTGGCATTGTTTAATTATATGAACCTGGCAATTGCTCAGTCTTCAAAGCGAATAAAAGAGGTGGGAATTCGAAAAGTATTAGGCGCACAAAAAAGACAACTAGTCTATCAATTTATGGCAGAGTCAGCTTTATTGACGCTGTTTAGTTTTGGATTGGCCTTTGGTTTAGCGAGGCTTTTATTACCCGCTTTCAATCAATTCATGGGTTTAGAAATTCCATTTAATTTATACAACAATAACTTATTTTTAATCGGCATGGCCGCAATTGCGCTATTATTAGCGGGGCTTTCGGGACTTTATCAAGCCCTTTTATCTGCTGCGATTAATCCAATTAATGCATTAAAAAGTAGTTGGTTGAAAAATCGGAAAGATGGCGCATTTCTACGAAATGCTTTGGTGATAGGTCAGTTTACTGCGGCCATTGTTTTAGCAACAAGTAGTCTGGTAGTTTATCAGCAATTGCAGTTTATTCAAAACAAAAAACTTGGCTACACCAGAGATCAAATTGTGTATATACCTTATCAGCAACAATGTGTTTTTGAGAAAACCAGTACCATCCAATCTGAATTACTCAAGCATCCGAAAATTGACAAAGTGTCTATCCCCTCCTACCTCCCATTAAATATGATATCGCAAGGAGTGGAAGATAAATGGGAAGGCAATGAAACAAATGAAGAACTACTGATTTATCAAAATTATGTGGATTATGATTTTTTAGATTTATTTGAAATAGATTTATTGGCTGGTCGGAATTTTTCACCGACATTTCCGACAGACTCTATTAGTAGTTATATTTTGAATGAATCAGCTGTACAAAAACTAGGTTGGGATAGTGCATCTGCTATAGGTAAATCATTCGCTAATGGGAAAGTCATTGGTGTAGTTAAAGACTTTCATTTCCTTCGTTTTGACTTAGCCATTGAGCCATTGTATTTGACGTTTCAAAATAAACGTACGGCTTTTTATTCTGGCAACATTGCAATTAAAATGAATATGGAGGATGCAAAAAATACAATAGCTTATATTCAAAATACTTTAAAAACAGTTTTACCACAACTACCTTTTGAGCATCGCTATCTGGATGAATCTTTTAACCGCTTATATCAATCTGAGAAACGACTTGGTATGGCTTTCAATATATTTACATTCATCGCTTTATTCATTGCTTGCATCGGTTTATTTGGCTTAGTAACGCATCATGTATTACAACGCACCGAAGAGATTGGTATTCGAAAAGTATTGGGGGCATCTATTAGTAATATTGTGAGCTTGGTTTCCAAAGATTTTCTAAAATTAGTGATTTTATCTTGCCTAATAGCAGCACCTATAGCTTGGTGGGCTATGAAC
>CALGLS010000578.1 GCA_937959375.1 uncultured Saprospiraceae bacterium | reverse complement strand
AAATTCGCCTCAGCGCCCAATGAACCAGGACCTTGAATTGAAGTATTATTGGCGTTGTAATACTTGCCTCCTATTAGAAAAACGGATCGTTTATTGGCAATCCGATACTTCGTTAAGTAGCGTACTTCAGCTCCGTAATTTTTAAACTCACCTAAAATTAAATCGCGAGGATTGATATAATTCCCATTGACATCTTGCTCGTCAATGGATGTAATTGGGTTTTCGTTTAAGTTAATCGGATTGCCTCTATAACCAACTGAAAAACGTGAAGCATCCAAACCAAACAGACTAACCGTCAACTTTGAGAAAGCATTAAAACTATGTTTAAAGTTGAAATGATATAACTTCCAATCTACTTGAAACCAATTCCGATCTCTAGTACTCATGCGCGGATTTGACTCAAATTGTTGATCCGTCAAACCACCTGCTTGCTTAGCTAAATAGTTGAATCGAGTCAACTCAAATCCAAATTCCGTTCGCTTACTCAATCGATAATCCAGCGCTAAAAAGAAGTTGGAAGAACGGTACTCTGAATTAGGTCGGTAACCATCTCCTCTTTTATAATTGTAAAAGGCGTTGGCCGAAAACTTGTTTTTATTGACTCCAATCGCATTGAAAGTATTGAAGCCATTAAAAGAACTTACCGTCTGGTTTGTACGAATCTCCAGCGGTTTATACAATGGCGCTTTTCTGATTTGAAAATCAATTAGGCCACCAAACTGCGTACCATATTGCAAGGAACCTGCGCCACGAATAATTCGAATTTCTGACATCGCTTCCGATGGCGGTGAGTAATAACTTTCGGGGTAACCCAGTACATCTGCACTAATGTCGTATCCGTTTTGTCGCGTATTGAAATTGGACGTTCGATTGGGATCAAGACCGCGACCACCTACATTGAGTTGAAGACCTCCGTCATTTCCTTCGTAGATATTCAAACCAGAAACTTGTGCGTAAACTTGTCGGCCATTATTGTTGGCGAGATTTCCTTTGACCAAACTTAGTACAACAACTTCTGTTTTCTTTCCAGCAAAAACCGCCGTGCCTTCTACATCATTGAGTTGCTTAATGGTAAAGAGTTCTTCTCGCTTTTCTACGATCTGTGCTTCTGTCAATTCAATATTCAAATCAAGCAACTCAAAATTATGAATCCTATCTTTTTCAATTCGAATTAAGAGGGTCAAGGTTTCGTACTGAAGTGCAAATATAGAGAACTGATATTCACCTTCTTTTAGGTTTTCAAAGATGTATCGGCCTTGTTCGTCCGTTTCTTCTATTTGTTGAGTTTGATGATTAAAAATTTCTACACCTGACAAAGCTTGTTCACTAGTTTTTGAAGTCACCCGACCTTCCATCGTGAACTGCCCTTGCGCAACAACTGCTACAAAAAAGAACATCAGTCCAGTAAGAAAAAACTTCAGATTAATCATTCAAGGGTGTTATATGAGCGTTACAAAGTTGGGTGTAATTTACAGTCATTAAATCTACTTTGGGGTCAATATATACTTGGTTGCTACGGCCATTGAGCGAAGCATAACTTTCAACATATACTTCTACATGCTCATGTCCTTGGCTTTTAAAATGATTGCCGAGGTATTGTCCATATTCCAAGATAAAGTCTGGCTGTGTTGACATTTGTTTTTCTTGAAACGAACTGAGGAAATCATCATTCTGAACATAAAATCGGTTACCGGTTTTGCCATTCACAATTTTAAAATTAGCGTATCCCGTCTTCTCCATCAGCATGACTCTCCATGAAAAACGATAGCCTCGCTCTGTCCAAAACACACTACCTGGATAAAGAAGATTTCGTAGAGGAAAAAGCAATTGAAAAACCATAAATACTATCAATATCTTTTTGCCAAAGTTATCTATTCTTGTTTTGACGTAAGTCTTACCATTGTCAAAAAAAGCAGTAGAAAAACGAAAAGGTTTACTCAGATAAGAGAGCAACTTTTCATGAAACCCAGCTTCAAAAAAGATAAGGCTTCCTACAATCATGATATAAGGAAACATACCAATTGGGAATAAAACTCTTGTCAAAATATGAAAGAACAATACCATCATAAAAGCAAAAATCCGAGTACGTCGCCAAAGCAGTAAAAATACAATAAACAAATCGTACAATGCACCACCCCAACTAAAGAAGTAATGCAACCACTTCTCATGCATGATGGAACCGAGCAGTGGAATATCAAATTTGGAAGGCAACCAAATCGTCAATGGCATGGCCCTAAACAACCAATCGTAATTCAGTTTTGCGAGCCCTGCGTAGACATATACAATCGCTAACATTAGTTTCAATACATCAATATTCCAACGAGGTATAAACTGCGCTTTCAACTTTTCATTTCTAGCAGCGTCTACAGAAAAATAGCAATGCGCTGGCAACCAAATAAGTATAAAGCCAAGTATCGAAATAAAATAATAGTGGTTTAAATAAGTCGTCTTGTCCATCAATTCGATGTAAGTAAAACTTAAAAAGAATAAGACAATCGACCCCCGATATTTAAAACCAATACTTACAAAAAGTGCGGTCAAACCACAAAGAATAAAAAGCAAGTACGTAAACTGACCAGGTATTTTTATAAAATCAAAACCTGCATAATGAAAATGAAACTTAGGTACGAGGTACAACTTTTCAATCCAGCCATGATACCAAAATCGGATCATACTGATACACATAATCAGTCCAAAAAAAATACGAAAGACCGCTAGAGGGGCTGCTTTCGTATCTTCTTTCAAAAATGAATTTATCTTTCGTATTGAATCAATCGCCATCTGCATCTACATAATCAACTTGAATATTCAACGCTTGCATCATGTCTACTTTCATGAGTACAACTGCCTTTTGCAATTCATCGTATACGGCTAACATTTTACTATTGTCAGTGATAACCTGCTCATTAAGATTAGCAGATAGGTCATTAACTTTTGAAGTCACCAAAGTCCATTGTGTTTCGATGCTATTGGCTAAATTAGTGCTCTCATTTTGACTGGCCACATAAGCAAGATAGTCACTGAGGCTACTCCCCTTTTCTTCACTATAAAAACTTTTCCCTACAAAGAAATCACGCACAGCTTCAAAACCTTCATCAAATAATACTTTTGAGTTTGTTGCAGAATAAGGTGCCTCAACTGCATCCGGCAACGTGTTCCCAGAAAAAACACCAGCAGGAATTCCAATCTTACCCGCTCGCAAATACTTTTCATAATAAAACAAAAAGTCATTCACCATCTTATCCACTGAAGCAGTCGCTGAGGAACCTCCGTTTTCAATAAAGGTAGTTCGATAGTTGGTTTCCCAATCGGTCAAAACCTCTTTAGACAATGCTGTCAGTCTTGACAACAAATCACTTACATACTGTGCATAATTCGTGTTTTGCAAAAGCAAAACAATTGCTTCATCAGAATCTGCAGCGCCATACAATAGGTAATCTAACGCTGGAAAACCTTGAGTCACAAAGTTGGAAGGTAAGTCTAGATTATAGACTTGAGTCGCAATATTTTCCTCTATCTTATCACTGTCGGTTGGATATACGTTTGTGAAGTTGCGTAAGCCAATCTCTTCAGCTTTTCCAATTTCAAACATCGAAACTTTTTGCCAAGATCGGTATGCATTAAAGTAAGAAAGCCTCAATGCCTCTAAATTAGTTTCATTTGGATTGGCTTCAAAATTTGAATAACTACTATTCAATGCATCCAAATTTGTCGTGTAAGTTTGGTAAGCAGGAATGATAATAATATCTGCCCAATCCGTTAGCATTTGTGTTCTATCAAAGTTATCCGTTTCTGTGCTTGATGATTCGTCCTTTTCTCCGCAAGAGACAAGGAACAAACCAAGGAGCATACAAATGGATAGAGATCTAAGTGAATTTGTTAATTTCATTATTTGGTAGTCTATGAAGATACTTTTTAAACAACTTCTATTTATTCAGCAGCCTGAGCTACAGTAAAGTCAAATTTATTCGCGATTGAATCAGAGATGGCATCTAAGGTTGATGCATCAAGATCCCAAAACCCATTTCCAGTAGTTAACTGATCCATAAAACCATCTACTTCTGCTCTAGTAAAGTAGGCATCTGTGCTGTTTGACTTTCGTGCAAAACGAAGACTATACACAAATCCAAAACCTTCAGAGAGATCATGAAAAGCGCCTCCCATGTCATTCGCTGCAATCGCAACTTTTGCCTGCTGCAAATAATAAATAGAGCGAATCGCAATGACTTCTGCTAGTTTTTCTTTGATGATTTCTGCCTGCTCATTTCGCACCGCATAGTCACCTGCTACAATCGCTGCTCTACCATATTTAAAGGCTTCAAAAATATCAGACGCCATACCTGCGAAATCAGGATCCTCATTTACTCGTTGCAAATACTTATTTAAAAAACTGTCTTCACCAAGCGTCATCAAAGGATTCGTCGCATCAGTTGATTTACCAAAAAGGTAACCATATGCCTCATCCCATTTGTGCTCCATGGTCGTGTACGACTTCCCTTCTTCTACTATTGCTGCATCATTATTGACGCGATTGTCTCCTGCGTCAAGTACTGCAGGACTTAGATAGTTGTTACTGATTTGATCTACCACCAAGGCACCAATCAATGATTTAGCTACAGCTTGATTATACTCTAGGCCTTTAGTATTGACATAACGTACAGAAGAACCATCTGCAATTTGACCAGCAACTCCAACGGCAGCTAGTTCATTTTCATTTGGAAACACCTCATTGACCTGCGCTTCAATCCAAGAACCGATGGTTGCTTTTATTTCAGCTGATTCTGTCGTATTTGCTGAGAAAAAATCCGCAGAGGCAGCTACTTTTGATTTAATACTCTTTGTCGATTCATTTAGGTCAGCATCAGCAAACGGGTTGGCATCTTCTCCCGTTGCGGTCTGATTGGCATACATCTCCAGTAGGTTTTCGCTTGATTGACTGAAGTCTGTCAGCTGGCCAAGCAATTCCTCTCCCATATTCAGTCTATCCGTTTGTCCACTAAATGAAATAGTAGAACTTCCGTCTCTGCTAAACTCATAGTATTCAGGGGTTTCAATCTGTATTTCAGGCGTGGTAGTATCATCTTCCTTGTCTTTATTACAAGATGAAAACATTCCAATTGTTAATAATCCAGCTAGTAATAGGTGCTTTTTTTTCATTGGGTGATTTTTCCTTATCTTTATTTAGATTAATTCCACTTAAGCGCAAATGTATGAAAAATTATCCTTTAATAAAAAGCTAATAGCCGACTAATTTTTACTTAATAAATCTAGACGGACTTCCCTCTTCGATTCATGAATAAAAGCATTAAAAGTACGTTATCAAAACTCCATTTAGGACAACAAATCAGATTAAAGATATTTGTCTTGGAATTGTAAAAATTTGCTGATAAATGATTTGATTCCTTTAGAATCGAGCACAGAAAACGTTTACTAAACTTTCAAATTTTAGTAAACGTCCCTTCATTTAAAACCTCGACCAATTGAAATCACTTACAATCAACAGCTTTTTGATAAATAAAATTTAATGCAATTCCAATAGTCACCAAACAGATGCAATTCGTCAAGAGAATTTCTAGCTTTTGAAAAAAAATCGAATAGAGTTTTTTGGTTTTCAAGTTTTATCAATACTTTTATATTCTAACAGTCCTTTGGGACTTAGCTCGATTTCTCCTTTATTACAGCTATTGGGGAAAATATAAACTCGAGCGACGGCAGCCGACTCCCCGTCCGCTGTCGTTTTTTTTTGGTAAATTACTTTTATGAATTTCTTCAAATAGTTTCCATTTAACCACTCCTTTAACTACCTTTGTGCGTTTAGCTAAAATTATTCAATGTAAGTTTCATTTTTTAGAAAAACGGAATGTAACTTACTGATAAACAGCTATTTGTAGAAAACTATATTTTTTAAAATCAGAATAGAATTTTTATTTTTTGAATAACAGTTCAAATAGCTGTTGCTAAATGTTTTCAGAAATTGAAATCCTTTAATCTAGATCTAATTTTTAAACTTTAAAATGAAATTTCCTTCCTTCCAAACTAAACTAATTCAACTGCCGTACGAAGAACAGGAATTTCTTAAAATCCTTTCCATCGCCTTTGAACCTGTGAGTCAAAGCAATATGATGAGTATCCTCCAAAACGCGAATATCCGTGATGAGGAAGGACAAAAAATCAATGCGACTCGTGTTCGAGAAATGAGGTCCAAATTGGATACGGAAACCTGGATCAACGTTCATTCCAATGGCCGAATGTCTTCTCTACCAAGCAATCGCGAGCTCATTATGCGAATTGCTATTAAGGAAGATACGTTTGGGGTTTACTTAACTGAAATTCGCAAGCATTATCCATATAAAGAATACGCGCGTCGTCCTCGGAATTTCGAGGTCTGCATCAGTGAGTTAAGAGTGGCCCTGTACACACACAATACCGCTCGACAAGATGAAGTGCTTGACGCGATTAGTCATCACCATGCTAGAGATTGGCAAGAGTTTGGCTTTTTCAAGCAATTCTTTCTGCCATTTGATGCAGAGCTATTTGATAAGTTTGGTGAAGAGATTAAAGTTTCGGCGCTTAAGACCGTTTTATTCGAGTCTCTTTATGAATTAGATCCGATTGATGAATTGACGGTTTACCTTGAAGGCAAATCAGATGAGATACCAGAAGGAGAGAAAAACAGGTTCATTCCTTATTTACATACCATATATCTACTAAAGGGACATTTGGATAAAGCCAACAAGCTACTCTTAAAAGAAAAGAAAGCCAATACCCTTCTGACTCGCAAGGGATGGATTAAGTTTTTAGAGGGTTCTTACCCAAAATCGCTAAAGTACCTTGACGAAGCTTTACTCCACGTTCAAAAAAGTACGACCAACCCAAACAAGTATTTTAAAACACTGACTGGTCTTTTTCATGTATTAGCCATTTTGAAAAATCAAGAAAAAGGCTTTTTACAAAGAGTAGATACTTACGTAAAAAATACACAAAATTCTGCCTTCAATAAACCATTCGCATATCTCGGAGCTGCAGCAAAATATCAGTTAAACTTTAAGTTACAAGCTGAAGAAAGTATGTTATTGGAAGCACACACAAGTATTGACTGGCTTTTCTGGGGTTTTGCAGCTTACTGGACCGAAACCGAGGCTGATCAAATCAATATTGAAGTACTGGAACATTATCAGGTTCTAGCTGGCAAAAACGATTATCCTTGGATCAGAATGGAATTATCAGGCATTTTGTCAAAACTAGTTAACGACGATAAAAAACAACGCCTGTATCAAAAGGAATGGAAGAAATTAAATAAGCAACTGAAGGTAAAAAGTGTGCTTAAAATTGTTCCTGTTTTGGAAAAATGGGAACGCTCTCTTGATGCATTACTCAATCTAAATACCGCAAGTAAAAAATCAGTTACTCCAAGTAATTTACCTAAAACAAGATTGGTTTATTACATCCATTTCAAAAATAAACAAATACAACCTAAAGAGCAGACGCTGAGTAAAAACGGTAAATGGAGTGCCGGTAGAAATGTGGCACTCAAACGATTGAGTGTGGGTGGCCTCACCTACATGACTGCTCAAGATTTAAAAGTTGCAAAAGCAATTGATGCGACTGGCAATGGATGGGGACAGCAAAACAAAGAGTATCACGAATTTAATTTTGAAAAAGCAATTAAAGCACTCGTGGATCACCCACTCCTATTTCTTTGGGAAGCACCAACCGTTAGTGTTGAATTAAAAGAACAAAAACCTGAGTTAATTGTAGAAGAAGAGGGCAATCACTTTGAAATAAAATTCTCGCACCCTTTTTCCGATAAGGGCATCTACTTAACTCGAGAAACACCAACTCGTTATAATTTATTGAGTATTGACAACAATCTTCAACAGATCAATAACTTACTTGACAAAGGCAAATTACGTGTCCCTAAAAAAGCAAAAGATCAGATCGTAAAAATGGTCAGCAAACTATCAAATGTTGTTACCATCCAATCTGTTTTGGAGGAAGGT
>CALGLS010000577.1 GCA_937959375.1 uncultured Saprospiraceae bacterium | reverse complement strand
TTGCATTTTGGCAAGCACGCTCAACACGCAAGTGCAGTGTTTTAATTCCTCTCAAAATTAGAAAACAATCTTGTGGACCAGGAATGGCACCTACTGCTTTTTGAATAAAACGAAGACGCTCCGCAAACTTTTTCTTTTTAGTAATAACCGCTCCGTGAATAACGTCGGAGTGTCCACCTAGATATTTAGTAGCAGAGTGCATCACTAAATCAGCTCCTAGGTCCAGTGGATTTTGTAAATAAGGTGAAGCAAATGTGTTGTCGACACAAGTTATGAGTTTATGCTTCTTAGCAAGTTTACACAACTTTTCAATATCAACAATATTTAACATTGGGTTGGTTGGCGTTTCAATCCAAAGCAACTTGGTAGATGGGTTAATGGCTTGTTCAACTTCTTTGATATTGGTCATATCGACGAAGTTGCTTTTCAAACCAAAATCTTCGTAGACCATTTTGATTAAGCGATAAGAACCGCCATACAAATCGCTGCAACTTAAAATCTCATCACCCGGCTTCATCAATTTTAGAACGGCATCCATTGCCGCCATTCCAGATGAAAAACAGATGGCATCCGTTCCATTTTCTAAGGCTGCAAGATTGGTTTCCAAAACGCTCCGAGTAGGATTAGAGGTACGCGCATATTCGTACCCTTTATTTTTACCCGGTGCGTCCTGAACGTAAGTGGACGTTTGGAAAATAGGTGTCATGATTGCACCTGAAGACAAGTCCGGCTCCACGCCAGCGTGAATGGCTTTTGTGCCAAACTTCAACTTACGTTTTCCTTTCTTGCTCATTTTCTTTTCATCACATTTGTTACAGCCTCAACAATATCGTTTACGCCCATTCCATATTTGTCTAATAATTCCATAGGCGTTCCACTTTCGCCAAACGAATCATTTACCGCAACCATTTCTAGTGGCGTTGGTAACTTGCGTGAAAGCAACTGTGCAATACTATCTCCAAGTCCACCATTCATTTGATGTTCTTCTGCGGTAACAACACATTTTGTTTTTGTAGCTGATGCTAACACTGCTTCTTCATCTAAAGGTTTAATGGTGTGAATATTGATTAGTTCTACACTGATTCCTTTTGCGGCAAGTGCTTTTGCTGCTTCAATACTATTCCAAACTAGGTGCCCCGTAGCAAATATAGTAACGTCCGTTCCTTCGTTTAGCATCAATGCTTTTCCGATTTCGAATTTCTGATCTTCTGGTGTAAACATTGGCCAACCTGGTCGACCGAAACGTAGGTAAACTGGTCCGTCATGATCCGCGATAGCAATAGTTGCTGCTTTCGTTTGGTTGTAATCACAAGGATTGATGACCGTCATACCTGGCAACATTTTCATCATCCCAAGATCTTCCAATATCTGATGCGTAGCACCATCTTCACCTAGCGAAACACCAGCGTGTGATGCACATATTTTTACGTTTTTGTGTGAGTAGGCAATGGACTGACGAATTTGATCGTACACTCTTCCTGTAGAAAAGTTAGCGAAGGTTCCAGTGAAAGGAATTTTTCCAGCTGTTGCTAAACCTGCTGCAATCCCCATCATATTTGCCTCAGCTACCCCTACTTGAAAAAAGCGTTCTGGGTTATCGTCAATAAATTTTTGCATTTTCAATGAGCCAACTAAGTCGGCACAAAGTGCAACCACATTTTTATTAGTTTTTCCCAGTTCATGCAATCCTGCTCCAAATCCATCTCTGGTTGATTTTTTTCCTGTGCTAACTAATTTATCTAACATGGTCGTATTATTTGATGTAATTGAATTATTCATTGGTTGTTTTTTGAACTAAGTTGTTTACAACTTAGTGTTGGAAGTTGGAGACGGGAAGATGGAAGTTTTTTACTAACACAAATCATAAGATTTCATCTTCTCTCTTTCGCCTTCAATTCTAAATTAATTTCTGGCATCTTATTACCCAGCGTAAGGATAAGTGTAATCTCCAAGCGTTTCTTCTAGCTGAGCCAAAGCAATTTCTGTTTGCTCTGCGTTAGGAGCTTTTCCATGCCAATGGTGTGTACCTGCCATGAAGTCGACACCGTAGCCCATTGCTGTTTTCATTAAAATAACAACTGGTATTCCGTTTCCGGTTTTGCTTTTGGCTTGAGCCAAAACAGTTAATACTTCTTCCATATTATTGCCATCCATTTCTAGTACTTCCCAACCAAAGCTTTTCCACTTTCCTGGTAAGTCACCTAAAGACATTACTTCGTCATTAGGTCCGTCAATTTGTTGACCATTCCAATCTACGATAGCGACTAGGTTGTCTACCTTATGGTGTGCCGCAAACATCATCGCTTCCCAAACCTGTCCTTCTTGCAATTCACCGTCACCGGTCAATACATAAATGAGTTTATCATCACCATCCAATTTTTTGGCAAGTGCTGTTCCGATTGCGACAGAAAGACCTTGCCCTAAAGAACCGGAAGCGATTCTGACACCAGGCAATCCTTCGTGTGTTGCAGGGTGACCCTGTAATCGTGCATTTAGTTTACGGAAAGTAGCCAACTCAGCTACCGGAAAATAACCGCTACGGGCTAAGATGCTGTACCATACTGGTGAGATGTGTCCGTTAGACAAAAAGAAAAGATCTTCGTTTTTACCTTCCATGTTGAAAGAAGGATCGTGATCCATTACTTCGAAGTAGAGCGCCGTCAACAAATCAGTACAACCGAGCGATGCACCTGGATGACCGCAAGTAGCGTAATGGACTTGACGAATAATATCTCTTCTAACCTGTGAGGCTATACGTTGGAGTTCCTGAATATTTGGCATTGTAAATTTGTATGTTTAATCAAATGAAAGAGGTCGTGCAAAAGTAGGAATTTAATGGCTTAGTTTGGTATTCTCAAGTAAAATTCTTGGAGGAATGAGACCGCTTTGCTGTCAGACCGCTGCGCTGTCAGATCGTCATTGGCTTCGCCTCGACTGAGAGATCGCTTCGCTGAGAGACTTCACGCGATCGCGACAACAGGAGGAGCTTTACGTTAGAGGGAAAGTCCCTCAGCGCAGCGATCTCTCAATGAGGCCTAAGCCGAATGATCTGACAGCAAAGCGATCTGACAGCGTCAGCGATCTCACATATCGGTCTCACATCCACAAATAACAAAAGGGCAATTCGGATATCCGAATTGCCCTTGTAGAAAGATTTTAGGTGACTCTTAGTTCACAGTGCTGTTAAGGTCTTTACCTGGCTTGAACTTTACAACGTTCTTTGCAGGAATTTTAATAGCAGCACCCGTTTGAGGGTTTCTACCCATTCTAGCCTTACGGTTGTTAAGGGTGAATGTACCAAAACCAGTAAGAGATACTTTAGTACCATCCTTCAAAGTTTCGCCAATGCATTCGAATACAGTGTTTACTGTTTCTGTTGCTTGAGTTTTAGTCATGTTAACTTCTTCAGCAACCATGTTGATAAGATCTGCTTTGTTCATCTTATAAAGATTTAAATTTTAAGGAAATAAGGACACAAGCATTAGGAATGTCCCAGTTTATTGATAAAGTTTGATCGTCGAATGAATTGACGAAATAACTTAAATGCCGATTGATTGTGAATTAAGCTTTAAGGCAGTTATTCAAAATTGCTTTAACAAAATTTTGTAATTTAGCCTCGGTACTATTTTTGCAGCTTATTACGTTTAAATATTAAATGCATTAGCGCTTAATTCATTAGAATACGATTATGAAAAAATTACTTCAATTACTGTGTTTTTGTAGCTTATTGTTCTTTGTTGCTGCCCCAATATCATCTTGCAACAAAAAATCTGGCTGCCCTATGAATGAAAGCGTTCATACAAAAACAGGTAAAAACGGAAGCTTTAAAGCAAAAAAGGGTAAGTCTAACTTGTTCCCTAAGGATATGCGTCGTAAGAAAAGAAACTAGTCTTAGACTCAAATCCTCTAATTTTCAATCACTTAGCTCATTTTTCACCTTTGGGTGATCTCTTCATTTTGTTCCTACACTACTTTTAGCGTTGGTTTGGTCATATTCCCTAGAAATCCATATACGGCAAGGGTTTAATAATGTTCCAAAGACAAATGTAAAACATTTTGTTTTTTATTTCATTTTTAAACACTATTTGTTTGAATAAATAATTATTTGAATAGGAATTGGAGTTAGAATAGGAATTAGAGTTAGAATTAGAATGGCCTTCTGACGTGAGGAATGGGAATCTGCCTAGCGGCAGACAGGTGGGAATGCTCCGAGGAGTAAGTGAACAATACTTTAGGACTCCGCGTCTCCGCCTATATATTTTTTGCGAAGCAAACAAATAAATCTCAGCGCCCTCCCATGCGTTAACTACGATAGCGGGAACCTCAGCGTCTCCGCGTCTCTGCGTTAAAAAAAACAACATTAGAATTGGAATGGAAATGGGAATTGGAATTGGAATTGGAATGACCATCTGACATGAGGAATAGGAATGCTCTCCAAACCAGTACAGTACATCAACCACTAGCACATCAACTTATCGCTTCTGCTTAGGATCAAGCGCATCAGTCAGCCCCTCTCCTATTAAATTAAAAATAGTAACGGTAAGAAAAATAGCAAGACCAGGAAAAACGGTTAACCACCAAGCTGTGTTTTTTGTTCTACCTTTTGCAAGTAGTTGTCCCCAGGTTGTTTCACTTGGATCAACTCCAATACCTAGGAAAGAAAGCGCGGATTCTGAAAGTATTGCTGAGGCTATTCCAAAAGCAATAGCAATCAAAACAGGCGTAAGCGAATTTGGAAGTGCATGTCTTAAAATAATACGTCGTTCTTTAAAGCCTAAAGCTTGAGCTGCTTCGATATAATTCATGCTGCGCACACGTACTAACTCTCCACGAACAAAACGCGCAATGGATGGCCAGCTGATTATTCCTAACAAAATCATTACATTAAGCACTGATTTTGTTCGAAATAGTGGGATGGCTGCAAGAATAAAAAATAAGGCAGGAACGGAATCCATTATTTCTATTACTCGCATCACAATTAAATCTGTCGCTACTGCTATCTTTTCATTCAACCAAGGAATTAGTTTTAGCATTTTGGCCAACAGGTTAAACAACAGCATCACAAAAGCAAATAGACAAACACTTTTGACTAGTTCCCAAAACAAAGAATCACCATGCATGATTGGATAAGCACGTACAATGAAGGCGTAGTAAATTGCGAAAATCAATCCGATCAAATTCATCAGAACAGTTCCTCTTGAAAGCTGCAACCGATCATCTCCGAAGTATCCTGCAAAGGCACCAAACAATAGTCCAATAAACGTAGCGATTCCCATGACTACAAAACCTACTGACATAGCGATACGCGTTCCATGAATCATTCCGGAGAGTACGTCACGTCCTAGATCGTCTGTTCCTAACCAATGTCGAAAGCGATTGGAAGTTACTTGCTGTTTACCAAAAGGGCTTTTGTAAATATTTGCTAGATCACTCCTATTGGAGGAGTATGGTATAGGAGCTCGCAATACAGATTCGTATTTCATCTCTTTCCAATCAGCATGTATTAAATCAGGCGACCATTTTGATAGACCGAGGTCAACAGCGATTTCTTTAAAAACAGGAAAGAGGTGTACTCCATCTTTTTTTGCGTAAAGCGGTTTTTCATTCGCAATGAAATTTCCAAACAAAGCAATAAAGAAAAGCACATACAACATTCGAAGTGACCAGAGCGCCAACTTATTTTTTCGAAATTGTTTTAGGACAATCGACCAATAGCTTTGAGCCCCTGACTGCTGCGCCAGTGACTCATTTAAAGCTTTTAGTTTTTTTCTTCCGAATAACATTTATTCTTTTTTTATCATTCTTTAATGTAACTCAGTGGGACGGAAGACGGAACAGGCCGACCAAGAATGCAATATGTCTGAATATTTGATCATATCTCTATATTTATTTTTTTTTAAATGTAAAACCGCAAAATGATAAAGTCAAAATGTAAAAGTTGCCGAATACCGTGGCAAACAAGATGTATTCGCGATCGCGGGTAAACTTTTACACCCAGCCTGGCGGCTCGACAGGTTTAAAATTTTGCGGTTTTACATTTTACATTTTACATTTAGTTCCTTTTTCGAACGAAAAAATCAATTGCTGGTCGGCCTGGGAAGTCCGAAGCTCTCGTTTAACGTGTTCCTACTATCGCAGGAAACTTCTGACTTCGGTCTTCCGTCTTCGGTCTTACCTCCCTCCCTCAAACGACACTCGCGGATCTACCCAAGCATACAACAAGTCACCAATTAAATTCCCCAACATAGTCAACACCGCTGTCAACATTAACACCGTGTACACTATAGGCCAGTCCTTACTCAAAATCGAGTCAAAGATCAAACGCCCCATTCCTGGGATATTAAAAATATATTCTACAATAATAGCCCCGGCCAATACCGCAGGAAAAATCATTGCAATAATTGAAATCAATGGAAATAAGGAATTACGAAAAGCGTGGCGCCAGATAATCGTTCGTTCCGATAAACCTTTAGCGCGTGCAGTTCGGATATAATCTTGATTTACGGTGTCGATCATCGCTCCTCTAATTTGGCGAGATAAGTAAGCTAGCGCGCCATAGGTCAAACAAATCACGGGTAAAATCATATGCGCTGCCCGATCCCAAAAGCGAGTCCAAAACGGCAAGCCATCAGAAAAATTACCTAGACCACCGGATGGAAAAATATCTAAGTAAGTGCCATATTCACTAGTCGTCAGGAAAACTAAAAAAAGCGTTGCGATCCAAAACGACGGCATAGAAAACAAGACAAATAAAAACAAGGATATCGCCCGATCAAAAAAAGATCCTTTCTTAACCGCAGAGTACACACCAATTGGAATGCTAATAATAAACGCAAAAAATATGGCGAGCAGATTCATGATTAAGGTCCACTGCAATGCTTCTTTGATTCGCTTGGAAGCAGGACGTCCATCACGATAGGAGTTTCCGAAATCCCCTTTTATAAAACCGGTGATCCAATTGTGATATTGATTATCAAAACCAAACCATTGTAACTTAGGAATATATAAGTCCATAAGACTTGGACTCGCTTTTATTTGTTGGTAGTTCTTTTGTAATGAAGCAATACTTGCTGAGAAGTATGGAGCAAGATCAGTGGCTGCAGATTGGTAATTCTTTTCAATTGTCTTGAGATAACTGCTTACACTTGCGTCATCGTATTGATAGAACAGTTGTTGAACCGAGCGTTTAATTTCAATTAGCGCATCTCCCTTTAAAGAATCTGGCACCAAGTAAGTGGCTTGTTCTAGACTACTAATATCCCGATAATAATCCAACACCACATCGCTATTGCCGTACTGTGCGATTAGGTTAGTCAATGTTGTTTTGTGATCTTGAATTACTATTTCAGCAAGTGTATCCGGATAAGCCTTTGACGTAAGTGAAAAATAAAAAAGTGGTTTGTCTAATCCATAGTTGGCCAACTTGCGTTGATAATCTTCTTGGTCAAAAATCTCATCTGGATTTATAGGAATAGGATCACCCGGAGCCATTTTGCTAAAAGCAAAAACCACTAAAGAGATCACCAAAAACGCTGGTATAAATATGAAGATTCGTTTTAAAAAATATTGAAACATTATTTTCTAGTAAAATAATTTTCAAAATATGCAGGATATCTCATCGAGGTTTTTACATTGTCTAAGCGCTTGCTTGTGATGATTCGATCTTTTGGAACGTATAAGAAAACGATGGGTTGTTCATCATAAACCATCTCTTGCAATTGGTGGTATAATTCTACTCTACGGGTTGGATTATCTGTTGATCGAATTTCTTCAATTACTGCATTAGAAGCTGCGTTTCCAAAACCAGCTCTATTCCGACCTTCTGGTGTATCACTATCGGTATGAAACAGTTGATAAGGATCATATTCTTCCAAGTCCCATCCTACGGCAGCAAACCAAGCATCAAAATCACGTTTGGCCAAGACTTCTCTAATTCTACTTGCATCCACTATTTCCAATTCGAAGCGTATTCCTGCTTTCTTTGCGCTTTCAGCAAGAAGGCTTGCCAAAGGAGGAGCATTGGTTGAAGCAGGAGTGGCTAATATTTTTACAATTAATTCTGTCGATTGACCATTGATCTTTTTATCAACGATACCATCGCCATTACTGTCTTTCCATCCAGCTTCAGCCAATAAAGACTTTGCTTTTTCTATATCGAATGGGATAGGTTTTAGATTATTATTGTTGTAAGGTGCATCTGGTTCAAGAAACGACACAAGTTGCTCTGCATCTCCTTTTTGCAAAACCTTAATAATTTCATCTACATCTGTTACATGTGCAATTGCTCGTCTGACTCTTTTGTCAGAAAGATGCGGACGTTTCGTATTCAAACCTAAATAAGAATAAAGAGCTCTTACTGGCGTATAGAAATTGAATTGATCTGCTAGGTTTCCATTTTTCACATCTTCATATCCGGATACAGTCAATGCACCTGCAATATCAAGGGCACCGTCTTTCATAGCAGTCAGCGCTGCTGTTTCATCTTTAATTATTTTGAAAGTAATCTTATCAGGAACTGCAGTAAGCGCAGGATTCTTAGAGGCTAACTTATCACCCCACCAGTTTTTCTTTTTTTCTAGTACAATTTCTTGGTCCGTTGTCCAACTAACGAATTTGTACGCACCACAAGATTCTATGACTTCACGCGAATATTTTGGATCCATAAAGTGTGTTCCAAATTCTTTTAAACGTGGATCGTCTTTTATTTTTTCATAAGCCTTTTTATCAATTAAATTTCTCAATTTAAAGTTGCGCATAATAGATTTCGGATCATAAACATGCTCCGGTAAAATATAAAATCCTGCCCCCGACTCTGAACGAAAAACACCCTTTACATAAACGCTAAACTTTTTTGGATTATCTGCGTCAATTATCATATCTTTTATGAAAGGCATAATACCTCTAAACATTTCTGCCCCCGTGACCTCAGGGTTAAAAATTGCTTTTAGTGTGAACAAATAATCAGAGGCCAATACTGGTTTTCCATTATCCCAAACTGCTTCATCCAATATTTCGAAGGTAAACTTGTGCGTAGCATCTCCGTCATATTCCCCTTTTTTCAAAACCTCAAGTGTAGGTCTTGCTTTTGCCAACATTGGTGTCAATTCTAAGCTAAAAGGATCTTTATCTAAAAGGCTTGGAAATATTTTATAATTAACATGCAAGGCTCCTGCATCTCCAGTCATAATTGGATTAAGTCGATCTGGCTCTGACCTCAATCGTGATGATAATTCAAAAGGTCCTTGATCTTCTTTTCCTGCGTTAGTATCTTTGTCGGGAGTACAAGAAGGAATGAAAAATAAAATAGCAGTAAGAAGGATGAAATAATGGCTGAATTTTTTCATGTTGCAATCAGATTAAAATTTGTTGATTTGAGATAGCTAATTCTTGCGTTCGAATTGATTGACAAAAAAACCGGGTCTTCTGGCTGAAGTTTTGCCCTTGAAATTGCGGCTAATGGCAATCCGTCTTAATGGAGCATAAAGGAAGATATAGTTTTGATCCTCATAAATACGCTCTTGAATGCTAAGATACAATTGATTTCGCTTTTCTTCATCTAATGTGCTGCCCAATGCATCAATTATTGCATCTGAGGCTGCGTCACCAAAGCCCGTTCGATTAAACCCTCGTGGTGTATTGGAAGAAGTATGCCAGATTTGCCTTAATTCTTCTTGCCCTGGCATCTGTGACCAACTTGCGTAAAGCAACTCAAAATCACGTGCTCGATAGTCTTGAATGAGTGCTTTAAATTCTAGCCCTACTGGTTCGATCACTATACCGACTTTTTCTGCTGACTCTTTCAACAAGGTGATGATATTACCTGCGACTTCATTGGTGGTTGTATACTTGGCAGTTAATCGCAATTCAACTTGTTTACCATTTATTTTCTTGTCGAGAATACCATTGTTATTAGTATCGGTCCATCCAGCTTCTTTTAACAAACGAGCTGCTGCTTTTAAATCGTAAGCAATAAGCTTTAGATCTTTGTGGTAACCAAACTTTGCCGGATGTATTGGACCTACGGTGCGCTCTCCTAAGTCATAAATAAAGCTACCAATTGCCTGATCCATGTCCACAAGATGTGCCAATGCTCGGCGTACTTCTTTTGTTGCTAATTTGTTTTGCGTTGTGTTCAAACCTAGGTAAGCATATGACAAATAAGGCGGTGTTTCTAAGTCGAAATTTTCTTTTACAAATTCATTGGTTCGCAAGGCCACAAATGAACTCGGTTCTATTTCTGATACAACATCTAACTGACCATCTTTCATCGCAGTAATCGCAGCAGTATTGTCTGGAATGATTTTATAAATTATTTTTGAAGGATTGGCTTTTAGCAAATCGTTTTTTGCGCTAAGCTTTGTTCCCCACCAATTTTCTTTTCTTTCTAAAACAATCTGCTGGCCCTTATCCCAACTTACAACAGTATACTGACCGCAACCTTTTATAAGGTTTGGATCATGAGAAAAACGCGCACTGTTAAACTGATCCGCGAAACGCTTCAATCGTTCATCTTCTGATTTTTGATTGGCCATCATTTCTTTCAAAGAAAAATCACGCAGCAAGGAATCTGGATCATAATTATACTCCGGGTAAATTGGAATGTAACTTAGCGCAGCTTCCGCATGAAAATATTTTTTGTTGGTATAGACGGTAAATTTTTTCGGATTATTTTCATCAATAATGATGTCTCCTAAAAACCCATAGTCGTTTCGTGCAGGAGATTGCACATATGGATTCCAAATCACCTTCATGGTAAATACAAAATCGGAAGCGAGTACTGGTGTTCCGTTGTCCCATTTTGCTTCATCCAATAGTTCAAAGGTGTAAGCAAAACCTCCTTTGAATGCACCTGTTGTTATCTCTTTTACTGCTGGTCGTTCTTTAATTAATACCGGTTTTAAACCTAAACTTTCAGGCTCGTATTGCTGCAAGGATAAAAAAAGATAATTCAAAACCTGCTCCGAATATCCCGACCCCGTCAATATCAAACTAAGTCGATCTGGCTCTGCAGCCAAACGAACTCGAATTTCATTCTTGCCTTCTACTTTATCTGATTTGCAATTGCTAAAAAGCAAAACAAAAAGAAAGAGGATAGTGATTATCTTAAATGAAGGATTTTTTTTCAATGGCATGATTTAGTAAAGCGATTCTAATTTCTATTCAATCACCAATATACACAGAAGTTGTTTAAAGAACTTGTTTTAAAATAGATTGATGATTTTCTTGTAAACCAAATTCTATTATTGTTGTTTTACACAAAAGAAAGTAACAGGTGAATTAAAACCAACAACATGCAACGAGTACTTATTGGCGGCGGAACTGGACTTATTGGAAAACGACTCAGCGTAATGCTAAAAGCAAAGGGCTATGAGGTGAGACATCTTAGCCGTCGAGCAAATCCATCTGCTGAATTTCCAGCTTTCAAATGGGATCCAAATGCTGGAACCATGGACGAGGCTGCTCTTGAAAATGTAGATTACGTCATCAATCTAGCTGGAGCTGGAATTGCTGATAAAGCTTGGACAAAAAAGCGCAAACAAGTCATCATCGACAGTCGAGTAAAAAGTAATGCATTGCTCTTCAACAAAATAAAAGCAAGCGGTAGAAAAGTAAAAACCTTCTTAGCTGCATCCGCTATAGGTTATTACGGTGATCGTGGTAATGAAGAATTGACGGAATCGTCATCAGCCGGTACTTCTGGTTTTCTTGCAGAAAGTTGTGTCGCTTGGGAAAGTGCCTTCTCTCCTATTTCATCCATCAGCGAGCGCCATGTTATTGTTCGCATCGGGATCGTACTTTCCACAAAAGGTGGTGCCCTTGAAAAGATGTTGATTCCATTCAATTTTGGAATGGGTAACTATTTTGGCGACGGCCAAATGTATACCTCTTGGATTCATATTGATGACGTCTGCCGAATATTCATTGCTGGTATTCAAAATGAAAATATGTCAGGAATTTACAACGGCACTGCACCTGAACCTGTCACTGGCAAAGCACTCATCTATGCCATCAAGGAAGCAAAAGGAAGTAGTGCTTTGGTGATGCCAGCTCCTATCTTTGCTCTAAAAATTGGATTAGGTGAACGTGTAGAAATGTTGACAGGAAGCGCACGCGTTATCCCGAAACGAACCTTGGAATCTGGATTTAAATTTGAATATGAGAATTTGGTGGGAGCTTTGAAGGATGTGATTGAGAATGGGAAGTGAGGGGTTGGAGTGGGAAGTGGGTAAGAAAAGACGGAAGTCAGAAGTCCGAAGTCAGAAGTTTTTCGGCTAACGTAATTCGGTAACGGCTAAACTAAGTTTAAACTAAATAAAAGAGGACACTAAAGCATTAGGCTTTAGTGTCCTCTTCACGCTAAAGGGAAACTTCGGTCTTCGGTCTCCCGTCTCTATCTGGCCAGCGCAGCTAGACAGGTTCGGACTTCAAACCCTATCTCTTAAACACCTCAATCTTCTTAGTCTTAACAACCAAGTCCGTAAACTTCCCTTTAAATCGAGTCGCCTTTACAATGTGATTGTCAATCCAATGGTAATTACCACCACGAGGTTTGTTCATTAAAAGACCATGGTATTTGAAATTGTGTTCTGCGAACCAAGCTTCAGTTACTTCTCTGTGCTCTTCTGTTCTAGAAGTGAAAAAAGTAATGATGTGGCCTTCGTCATACCATTTGTTACACATCTTGTGTGCATCTGGATATGGCAATACAGTTGCCATTCGTTCTGGCTCTTCATTAGGAACATCATCGCAGACCGTTCCGTCAATATCGATTAGGTAATTTTTTACGTCATCTGGAAGGATCGGACTCAGCGCCTCTCCCTTTTCATTATATGACTCCTGTAGTTCCTTGTCCATATTTTTTTAAATTTTTTCGAATTTAGATAGAAAGTGTAATAAGCTTATATTTAAAGTCCTACTAGTAACAACAAAAGCTAGGTAATAAGTTCTAGAGTTTAGGACTATTTAATAAAATTCTTCCGTGAACTACTTACAGTGCATGTACAGAATTAAATTAACTGCAAACTTATAACAATTAGTTGTAAAAGGCCAGTTTCGCGTTACTCTTTGTGTAAAAAACACACTATAAAAGTCTAAGTTGTTAAGTTTTTAAAGACTTCTTAGTTGAAGTTGATGAAATCTTCAGGATTAACGTGTTTTCCACGGTGCCATATTTCAAAATGAAGGTGTGGACCATTAGAAAGCGTACCAGAATTACCAATTATAGCCACTGCCTCGCCTGCTTTTACCGAATCACCAGCCTTTTTGAGTAGGGCTGAGTTATGTTTATAAAAGGTAATGATATTATTAGCATGTTGGATTCCAATGGTATTTCCAGTCTCTAAGGTCCAATCTGAAGCAAAGACATAGCCATCTAAAGCTGCTTTTACAGGGGTATTTTTAGGAGCCATTACATCGACCCCTAGGTGTTTTTTGTCAATTGCATAGCTTTCACTAATAACTCCAGTGACAGGAGGAATAAAGTACATTTGTTCCAAAGGCATCTCTCTAGGGGTAAAATTGGCCGTTTTACTGAGTAATTCCTGTTCATGAAGCAATTCATCATTGGCAATTTCCTTCCGAAGTAACTCATCTTCTCTGATTCGCTCTACATTGAGCAAACTATCTGGCATTTCCTCATCTATACCTTCCTCTAGAGGTGTTTCCTCTGTTGGTTCTCCAATCAACATCCGTCGAAAATTGTCCGTATAAGCCTCATGAGACTTCAAACTTTGCTCTAACTCATCAATTTCTTGGTTGAGTTGTATCAATTCTGCTTGTTGTTTTACATCTCCATAGCCAGGAATGTATCGCTTGACTGGAGTCAAAACAATGATTGCAATCACCAAAATGGCCACTGCCACAGCGATTCCACTAAGAATAATGTAAAGATTAAGTAAGGATAGTTTGTAAGAGCCAACTTCTTCAAAAGTTTCGCTGTTCATCACACCTAGACGGTACGTTTGGCGAAGGTTTTCAAACCAGGATCTTTCCTCTTTATTTTCCATATTGCTAAGAACCTTAAATATTTAGGAAATTAAAATAACTTTGCAATCTTTAAGTTATTATTTAAAGCTTCCTCAACTAGATTTGAGTATGAGAGAAAAGTGGGCAAATTTTAATCGTTTCCCCTAAAAACCAGGAAATGAGAAGAATTTACAAACACTTTCTCCGAGTGTATGTTTGTGAAACAATTTACTTGCTGCGAAGTATAATTTGAAGGGAATATTTCCCTCTTTTTCATCATTAATCAAGTTGTCGGCATTTTTTCTCGTAAGGCTCCAACAACTTACATCAGATATCTGATTTATGTGCGAAATTAAACAATTTTTTAGTACAGGACTAAT
>CALGLS010000576.1 GCA_937959375.1 uncultured Saprospiraceae bacterium | reverse complement strand
TTGGCTTGCGCTTCTGCCGAAATAGATGGACGAAAGAAATGATATGCACCTCGCTTCATCCCCACTCGTTTGATTTCTGACCAATTGTAATTGTAGGTACTGTCCTGCAATTCTTTTCCTTCCGTCGCTTTCACAAATGAAAACGCAACGTCCTCTCCTACTACTTCATCCCAATTTATTTTTGCTTGATAATGAGACACATCAATTCCGTGCACTTCGAAGTGCTCAAGTCTTTTCGTTTCTAGATGGCAAGAAGAAAAAAGAAAAAAGATGAATATGATGCCGGTGGCGTATCTCATAAAAATTAATTCCTCGTTAGAATTATATGTATGTTCATAAAAGCAAACTGGCAGGAGATTCTACATTTTAATAATAACTGAACGCTAAAGTTGCAAAAAGAAATGTCTGTAAACCTAATATATTTTTAAATTAACAGATCTACGACACTTTTTAGTGGTCTAAATGGTGCATTTACTGGGCGTTGTAGCCAATTTCGGGTAGACCATTCACAATTGAGGTCAACCAAATGAAGTACATAAGCGTGCCTCGAACAGGTAGATCGATTAGGAGAACTCCCGTGCACCATCTCCCCGTGAATCAACACAAGTGTACCTTTTTTTACCTCTAACGGAATCAGTTTTTCAATATCCCATTCAGCTCGTTCATGCTCCGTTGGTTCAAATTCAGTTCCGGTATTCGCAGCATTTCTGACAAAGACATCTTGTAATGAGTAATCATTATTTGAGCCAGGCAATGCAAGTAAACAACCGTTGTCTACATGCGCATCCTCCAAAGCAATCCAAGCACCAAGACAGGAAGTCGGACTTGTTTTTATAAACGTAGAATCTGTATGAGGATGTACCTTTCCACCTATTCGAGGTTGTTTAAAAATATATTGACTCTGTACGATTCCTGGTTCTTCAAGACCAAGAGCCGTTGCAATCTCATACAATTCTTTTTTATAGGAAATCGTTTCAAAGTCTTGCATCAGATCATGCATGGCATGTCCAATTTTATTAATGGCTAATGGTTTTTCGACTTTCAAATCTCCTTTCTCATCAAAAGCATCTTCTTCAAAGAAACAACGCACCTTGTCGCCACTCTCCAAAAAATAGCGATCTATATGCTCACTTTGGTTTTCGGTTGTAAAAATTCGCACCTCTTCCATATCAAAATCATCGATGATCTTTGCTCCAGCTTTTTGTAAGGTAGCGATCTCTTCATCAGAAAGGTAATTTTCTAAAAGTAGGTAGCCATTTTCATGGTAAAAGCGAACTTGTTCAGTAGAGAGCATGATTTTGTATTAATTGGTTCAATTCTTGAAATTCTTCTATTGTGTATTCCAATTTAAGCACAAAACACGCTTAAATTCAATATATTAAACTATAGACAATCAGAGCCTTATCCTTGGTTAAAATACGGCAATCATTATTATGACATAAGATGGTTGCCTATCTTTGCGTTAATTAGAACGTATATTATCCTTTTTTTTGAAAAAAGGAGCACATACGGGTTTAAAAATTTTCGCTTACTATCTCAACTAATACTGGTTATTTATGAAACACATTTTAACACTTCTGCTTGTCAGTGTACTTGGTTTTACCTCTCTTTCTGCTAAAGCAGATCATCAACTTTCGTTTGATGAGGATTATGTATTTACTATTCATATTGGTGCTTTTGTGAAAGCAAAATTGTCGGATTTCAAGGAAATCAGACCTTATGGTTTCTTATATGCACAGGAGTACAACAACCTACTTCAAATCTACATGGGTGATTATCCTTCAGAGCCAAAGGCAATGAAAGTACTCGAAAAGATAAAACGGCATGGCTATGCAGATGCTTTTGTCACACGTAGAAACATGAAGAAAGGAAAATCTGTTCGCGTCATTCAAGTGGCATCTAATGCAATCGGTGAAGATATTGATTGGGTAAAATATAGTGCTGCTGGACAACTCTACGCGATTCTTGATGGCAATCAAGTTAAGCTAGTTACAGGTCCTTTTGCTAGTAATGTTGAAGCCAATAACTATTTAAATAGCTTGAAGCAAATTGGATTCAGCAGCGCCTTTTCAAAACGAATCAACAACGTATTGCTACATAAGATAACTGCATTCGAAGCTGGTCAATCATTAAACTTTCCTTCAGAAATAATCGTCCCACAAGAAGAAGTCTTAGAGGAAGTAATCGCTGAAGAAATACTCGAAGAAGTCCCCGCTCCCGTTCCTTCTATGATCGTAAAAAAACGACCTAAAAAAGAAGTAGTGAAGGTTGAACCTAAAGTAGAGAAAGAAGTATTGACTGCTCGTGAAGTTATTCCTGAAGAGTTTGATGTAGTCGTAAAGAAGGAACGAATAGAAGCAAAACCAAAGATTGAAGAACGTCCTAAAGTTGAGAAAAAACCTGCACCAAAAGCTGAACCTGCGAAACCAGTTGTAACTGCTAAAGCGATTACAATCCCATTGCCAAATATTAGAGCAAAAGTAAAACGTACATCTGCACTAGAGTTACAGAAGATTTTGAAAGCAGAGAAAGTTTACACGAATAGTTTAGATGGTTTTTATGGTACTGGAACGGCAAAAGGTTGGGAAGCTATTAAGAAAACGCATCCTCAATTAAAGAAATATATTTTGCTTGCAACGCAAGAAGAAACCTTGCGACCAAAAGGAACTTCTGATGTTTTGCAACACTATATCAATACCTTATATCTAAGCCCTGAAAAATCTATAAACGGATTAACAGGGTCTAAGGAAGCCATTGCAAAAGCATATCGTGCCTACTATCTTTTCAACCAAAATGGTCCTAGCAAATCAGTCAACGATTTGATGAACAGCGCCATCAAACAATCATTTTCCAATAAGAAAATGGAGAACAAACCTAAGTTTGATTATACTGCTGCTTATGATTACAATGACATTGGTCAGTTGATCCTTCACCTACGTTACATACAAGGTGCGAGTAAGCCTGAACCAGAACTTCCTGGTTGGATGTTTGCCAATCACCCAAAGGAGGTGACCAAGGCTTTTGAGACACACAGCAGCCCTGAGGATAACAAATACAAAGTGCAAGATTGCAGCGAATTTATGAATTGGGAGGAAATCAACTTATTGAAGACCGTTCTTGCCGACATGAACACCAATACTAGTAAGGAAGCTGCAAGCCAGCAAGAAGCAAATAACAATACCGCTTCTCGATTATTATGGAGTGGAAAGGCTTTGAATTTAGAAGACCGTAAGAAGATATTTGACTGGAACAAAACGTTTTGGGCCAACACAGAATCTTGGGCTGCCAATGATCCATTGCTTCAAAAATATTTGACTCCATTGAAGGTAACTTATTTCCAATCATGGGTTCGTTTGGAAGACCACTTTATGAATAAAGGAGTAAGTCCTCAGGATGCGAAAGGGCTAGCGCTGACTGTTTTGAAAAACATGGTTGAAGTACCTTTAGGAAATATAGAATAAGTAATTTATACTAGCTAAAAAGCGCCTCCAGAACGTGATGTTTTGGAGGCGCTTTTTAATTGAATTTAAGTAGGTTATCCTACCAGTTTCATGCCTAAATAGATCGTTCCTATACAAACTAAAAGGCTGACAAATACATTGGCGAAAGCCGTAGTATAAGCACCGGATTGTAGTAGTTGAAGCGTTTCATTAGAGAAGGTAGAGAACGTACTAAAGCCTCCACAAAAACCAGTAATCACCATTAAACGCGTGGTATCACTTATCGAATTTTTTAGGCTTAAAGCCAAAACAATCCCTAGTACTAAACAACTCAATACATTAGCTACAAAAGTTGCGAAAGGAAAGCCAGAAGCATGGTTGGCTATCCAACGAGCAATGCCATAGCGACACAGGCTACCTAGTCCTCCTCCAATAAATATTAGGATAATTTGTTGCATTGAGTGGCACTCTTTAAGACCCTGACTTACCTAAGTTTTTTCGGGAAACTAAGCGGAACAAAATAGTAGAAAGTATGACCGCCAATCCAAGCACTACCAACATTAAATTGAGTGAACCCAAACCTTGAAACACAATAACCAAAATAATAAACAACACATTTACAACTACCAATAATGCAGTCGCTTGCATATGCGTCAATCCATAATCTAATAGTAAATGGTGAATATGTGTTCGGTCTGGTTCTAAAGGAGATTTCCCTTTCAACGCTCGCATAATAAAAACCCGAAGTGTATCAAATAGTGGTAAGATTAAGATACCAAATGCAACCGCAGGAACAGCATTAAAGGCATAAGGGCTTAGAGGCATTTCTTTGTGCAGCTCGATAAACTCGATGGTCAATATCGAACAGGTCAAACCAATCAAAAGAGAACCGGTATCTCCCATAAATATTTTTGCTGGAGTAAAGTTGTATTTTAAAAATGCAATAATTGACCCTGACAAGGCATAAGCTACAATTGCCAATTCAATACGCTGCATCAATAAAAACCAGGTGCCCAAAGTAACCGAAATCAGCGTCCCAATACTTCCTGATAAACCATTGATTCCATCAATCAGATTGAAAGCATTTACGATCACTAAAATTGTAAAAATAGAAAGTAACACACTCGCAATTTCTGGTAAATCACCAATCCCCATAATACCATACAAGCTAGTCAGTTTAACGTTTGATTTGAAAACCAAAATACCTGCCGCCAATATCTGTCCGATTAGTTTCTTTCTGGGAGCAATAGGTGCAATATCATCCTTTGCTCCTATCAGGAACAAAATAATAAACGCACACAAAATGTATTGTAAATCGCCAAAGGCGTAAAATGGTGTCCAAAGAATAATAGAAAAGATCACACCTGCAAAAATAGCTATTCCTCCCAACGATGGAGTCGCTGCGGTGTGAGACCTTCTCTCTCCCGGTTGATCACATAAGTTTTTAGTAATGGCTATGTGTATGATCGATGGGATAGCAAAATAGGTCAGAGTAAAAGCTGTCAAAAAAGCTAAAATAGCGTCGTACATTGCCTCGTGTTTTAGTAAGCTACCCAAGCAAAACGATGCCTTTTAATTTAGCTTTGTTTGAATGGGTGATTGATTCTCAATGTATTGTAAAATTCAATTGGTAGCTCAAAGATAACCATAAACCATAGAAGCAAGCGAAAAAATGACGTTTTTACTTAAAAGTTGTTTAAAAAACGGAGAGTATTCACTCAGCTGTGTGTCTATCTTTCCGCACCTCAAGTCCTAAAAGAATCCATACACACAGACACAGTTGAGTGAACACACTTAAAAAACAGTGTCATCTACACCATCTAGCCATGCTCTAACCTCTCCAATCACTGACTCTATACAGCCTTCATCGAAGGGGGATTGAAGTCCCGCTAATTTTACTAGTTCCAAAAATGGCAAACTTCCTCCTGCTTGGCACAAGGTAAGGTATTGTCCCCAAGCTTTTTCATGATTATCTCGATCGCGTTTCCAAAATTGAAAAGCACAAATCTGGGCCAAGGTGTAATCAATATAATAGAAAGGCATCGAGAAAATATGGTTCTGTCGCTGCCAAAAACGTCCTTCTTCCAA
>CALGLS010000575.1 GCA_937959375.1 uncultured Saprospiraceae bacterium | reverse complement strand
TGTCCAAAATGCTTCCTATCAATAATTTCAATTTTCAGAAACTTAGATATTCGATCCGCATCCACCTGCTTTTCAATCACAAAGCCACCCTTCGAATTGGTGGTATCGGTTGTCACCTTATCTTTATCATCAAAAATTGGTTTTGAACTTTCACCACGAGCATACTGACGCTTTCGCTTCTTCGATCGCAGACAAGTCGAATAATACGATTCGTCAATCTTTAAAATCAACCAAGTATTCTCCGGTACTTTTTCAACCTCCAAAGCAATTCGATGCAAGTCATTCTGATTATTAGAAGAATGGATAAAACCACCTTTGAATTCTAATGGCTTGTCGACTTGAATTCGCAAAGGCGTGTTGTAATAAACGATATTGGCTTCAGCCAGTTTACACACTTCTCCTACGTAGAATCCGTTTGGAGCTTGTCCTAGTAATAATCCAAGATTTGTGCAGATTAGTAGAAATATGAATAGTGTTTTGTGCATAGATATTTGCTTGTTTTTTCTGTAACAATGATGGGAACACGGATTTAACGGATGAAACGGGTTAGGGTGGTTTTTCCCTTACAATCGCGACCACTAAATGGCATACCTTAAAAGAAAAAATCCGTTCCAATCTGTTCAATCCGCCCAAATCCGCGTTCCCATCCTAAATCAATTCTCAGTCTGAGAATCAGGCATCAAGACCACCTTAATAAATCGCTTCTTGTCAAAATACATATTGGCTGCAGCCTTGATGTCATCAATCGTTAATTCATTAATCGCCTTTTCATATGCCTCCATCGTGAGTCCTTCAGGATCTAGTCCTTGGCGGTAAATGTTATTCAACTGGCGAGACCAAAAACGATTTTCTTTTAAGTCTTTGATACGTCCTTGTCGCTGTGTTTCTTTGACTTTTTCCATGTCTTTTTCAGTCGCACCGATTTCTTTTGCAGTAGCAATATCTTTCAGTGCCTGCTCAATCAGCTGGTCTACCATGGGAGGATCCGCATTGAATGAAATGGTAATCGCATAAGTTGGTTTAGGGAACTGAGAAGCAGAACCTCGAACGCCAACACCGTATACACCACCAATTTCTTCACGCATAGATTCACGCATCTTGATTCGTAAAACAGAAATCAAAGATTGGAACGCATAGCGATTTTTTGGTGTCCATTCAAAATCTCCATGGAACATCATGTTGATCTGAGACTTTGGCGCTGCGCCCTTCTTCAATTCTTTTTCTACTTTCCCAGAAGGATGATTTGCTCCAATGTCTTTAAAACTTTCAACTCGTCGCTTAGATGGAAGGTTGCCTAAGTAAGTGGCTAAAAGTGGTTTGATTTTTTCGCAATCAAAATTACCAACCATGGTGAAAGTGAAATCGGAAGCGTCTGCAAATCTATCTTTATAAATTTCGTGTACTCTGTCCAAATCAATTCGGTCCATGCTCTCTGCAGTTGGGAAACCACGGCGTGGATGATTGCTGTATTGTATTTTCGAAACCTGATCATAGAAATAATAATCTGGTTGAGAAAGTAAGTTCGAGTAGGTCGCCTTTTGTTTTGAAACGTAAGACTTCAAAGCATCTGCATCTTTTCGTGGTGCAGTAAAATAGAGATATACGAGTTGCAACATCGTTTCCAAATCTTTGCCCGATGTACTTCCGTTCATGCCTTCGTATAGTTCGCTGATGTATGGCGAGATACTTAAATTGGTTCCCGTCAATTTCTTTTGTAATTGCGTCAAGCTAAAATTACCAATACCTGACTCGTCAATGATTGAAGCAGCAGCTCGAGCTGAGGCATAATCTGAATCTGGATAAACGGAAGTTCCTCCAGGACTAGAACCAGAGAATAGGATTTCATCATTCTTAAATGTGGTTGGTTTTAAAACAACTTTCACACCATTCGCCAAAAGCAATTCTGTAACATCAATGGATTCGATTTTGCGCTCAGACGCTATTTTTGCAGGAGCAGGAATCTCAGCAATAAAAGGTTCGTCAGAAGTATCATCAACATATGGTTGGATGTCTTTCTTTTTAACAGCATCCAACAAATTGCGCACATCAGATTCAGAAGGCATTGGTGATTCATCCTTTTTAGGACCAGTTAAAACAACTACGCGATTCTCATCTGTGATCCATTCTTTCGCTAACATATTTACCTCTTCCACTTTAATGGTAGGTAATAATTCTTTGTAGAATTTCAACTCATCGCTAATGTCTGGAATCGGATTGTCATTTAAATAGTGATAAATATAACGACGCGTTAACCGCCCAGAATCTGTTTTATCTTTTTCCTTAACCGCTCGCTCCATCCGTGTTAGCATTTCATCTTTTTGGCGTTCCATTTCTGATGCTTGAAAGCCGTGGCGAAGTACGCGCTCGTTCTCAATTAAAACAGCTTCCAATCCTTTTAGTGTGCCACCTTCAGGTGTGTTGGCATAAGACGAGTAGGTGTCGATATCACCAATGTCTTTGCTATAACCTGTGTAAGCAAATGAAAATGGTGGTTCTGGTAAAGCAGAAATCTCATCAAGCCTTGCACTTAACATGGCATTGTACAAGCGGCGTTTTAAGTTTTCACGATAATCTGCCATGGTCACCATTTTCTTATGCTTGTGCTTGTACATTAGTTGCACATTGCTGAAAGGTGCCTCTACATCTGAGTTAATACTAATGATGGTTTCCTTATGGAATGGAACAGTTGCTATCTCTTTTTTACGAGGATTGTCAACTGTCTTTCTTTTACTAAATCGTTTTTTTATGTCAGCTTCCATTTCATCTACATCAATATCACCAACCACAATGACCGCCATTAAATCGGGGCGATACCAATCTTTGTAGAAACGTTTGATGGTTGCATAACTCGCATTTTTAATGATCTCAGGTTTGCCAATAGGCAATCGCTTAGAGTATCTAGACCCTTTGTAAACTTGAGGAAACCAGGTGTTGAAAATACGTTGTTGTGGGCTTAAGCCAGATCGCCATTCTGATTCCACTACACCACGTTCTTTGTCAATCTCTTCGTGATCGAAACTTATGGCACCTGACCAATCTTCTAGCACTAGCATTCCTTTGTCCATCATTTCTTTGTCATCCGTTCTAACTTGCAGCATGTAAACTGTTTCATCAAAACTGGTATAAGCATTTAGGTCGGGCCCAAAACGTGTACCTACTGATTCTAGGTAATCTACTAACTCATTTTTCTTAAAATTAGCAGAACCATTAAAAGCCATATGCTCAATAAAGTGCGCCAATCCTTGTTGGTCATCATCTTCCTGCATCGCACCCGCGCTCAAGGCAAGACGAAGTTCAACCCGATTTTCAGGTTTAGCATTTTTTCTGATAAAGTATTTCATACCATTATCAAGTTGCCCAGTTCGTACTGTTTTTTCCATTGGGATCTTACGAGACAGAATAGAACTACCAGCGTCTGGCAGACTAGGAGGAGGGGTAGGTTTTTCCACTACGACTTCAGGTTTAGTATCGGTTGTTTTTACCATGGTCTTAGGAGTACATGATAAATAAATTCCCATTACTAAAAGTGAAAGTGTAATGAGGAGCAGATTACGTGTTTTTTTCATGGAGGTGATTTTTAATTGTTGAACCCATTGACTGCGCAAAGGGTAACAACTGAGGATTAATAAATGCAGTGTTATTTGAGCATCTAAAATATGAAATATTTATTGCATCTTATATTAATTAACAAATCATTAAGTTGGAGGGGGATTAGAATGGGAACGTGAGTCAGAATTAGAGTCAGAATTAGAATGCTCGTCTGTTGCGGGAGGTACAGAATGATTTTCTATCGTGCGCACTTATTTACATTATAATCAATTTGCATTTTTCACTACATTGAAGAGAACCCGAATTCTTTCACAAATAAAAATTTCCCGCGCCTCAGTTAAGAAACGTGGGAAACCTTGTAGAATTAGAATGGGAATAGGAATTAGAATGACCTTCTATCGTGTTTTATGTTAGACGAGAAATTCTAATTCTAACTCTAATTCACATTCTAATTCATTACTTTCTCCGACCAGGCATCATGCCTTGCATGCCCTGCATCCCCTTACCGGTACTCATCTTGTGCATCATCTTACGCATTTGGTCAAACTGTTTGATAAACTGATTGATCTCATGGATGTTACGGCCACAACCGTTTGCAATACGTTTTTTGCGACTCATGTTGAGAATCTCAGGGTTCGCACGTTCTTTTGGGGTCATTGAGAAAATGATAGACTCAACTTTTCCGAAAGCACTGTCGTCGATATCTAGATTCTTCGCCATCTTGTTCATACCCGGAATCATGTTGATCAAACTCTTGATGTCACCCATCTTTCGGATCTGATTCAACTGACCAAGGAAGTCATTGAAGTCGAATTTATTTTTACGAATTTTCTTTTCAAGACGTTTTGCTTCTTTTTCGTCGAATTGCTCTTGCGCTTTTTCTACGAAAGAAACGATATCACCCATACCGAGGATACGCTGTGCCATACGTTCAGGGTAGAAGATGTCGATGGTTTCCATCGTTTCACCTGTACTCACAAACTTAATTGGCTTTCCAACAGTATACTTGATCGAAAGAGCAGCACCACCACGTGTATCACCATCTAGCTTCGTAAGTACGGTACCGTCGAAGTTAATGCGTTCGTTGAAGGCCTTTGCCGTATTTACCGCATCCTGACCTGTCATAGAGTCCACTACAAAAAGGGTCTCATTAGGTGTGATGGCGTCTTTGATGTTACTGATTTCAGTCATCATTTCTTCATCCACTGCCAAACGACCCGCTGTATCGACGATCACAACATTGTGACCTTTTGACTTTGCGTGAGCAATTGAGTTTAATGAGATATTGACCACATCTTTGTTCTCAATTTCAGAATAAACGGGTACTCCGATTTGTTCACCTAACACCGTTAACTGGTTGATGGCAGCAGGACGATATACATCACAGGCAACCAACAATGGCTTCAAACCTCTCTTTGTTTTAAGGAAATTGGCTAGTTTAGCACTAAAAGTCGTTTTACCAGAACCTTGTAGACCAGAGATAAGGATAACGGCAGGAGCACCTTTTACATTGATACCTGCAGCTTGACCACCCATTAGAGCAACCAATTCGTCCATCACGATTTTCACCATGAGTTCACCCGGTTTTACCGAATTCAAGACGTTTCTACTTCCTAAAGCCTCATCTTTTACCTTATCGGTAAATTCTTTTGCAATCTTATAGTTCACATCGGCAGCTACCAAAGCACGTCTGATCTCTTTGATAGACGTAGCGATATTGATCTCTGTAAGCTTATTTTCACCACTAATTGACTTAAATACGCCTTCTAACCTTTCATTTAAACTATCAAACATTTATCTAGTATTGTTTTATTATGAAATAGGGTGCAAATATAGTGGAAAAAGACGGAAGTCGGAAGGAGGGAGGCGGAAGTTTCACCCTAATGTAGGTTCTGTCTAGAAAAGAAGCTTATCTGCAGGGTGTTTTATGTTTAAGCCAGTCGAGGAAAAAGTTCAATTATAAGCTCAAACTCAATTTTAATTCGCAAAAGGTATAATCCCCTAGATTGAGATTGAGATTGAGATTGAGATTGAGATTGAGATTGAGTTTGAGTTTGAAATTTAGATCGATATTTACTTCCGCCCAGAGCGATCAATAAAATTACTACTTGCCTGTTGTGTACCCATCATGATCATATCTTGAATGGTAACATGTGGAGGGCAACTTGCCATATAGTAGATCGCATCTGCTACATCCGATGATTTTAAAGGTTGGAAATCTTCATAAATAGAAGCACGTTCAAGATCTCCATCAAAACGTACAGCAGCAAACTCCGTTTCTTCTACATGCCCAGGACTAACCTGACTCACACGAATACCATGCTTATGCAGCTCGAGTCGAAGTCCCTTAGTTAAGGCATCAACCGCATGCTTAGTTGCACAATAGACATTGCCATTCGGATAAACTTCATGGCCAGCAGAAGAACAGACATTGATGATTTGTCCTTGTTGACGTTTCACCATACCAGGGGTAATAAGACGCGTCATATAAAGTAAGCCTTTGATGTTGGTGTCAATCATTGTTTCCCAATGGCTGAGGTCGCCTTCGTGAACGGGAGCGTAGCCTTTTGCAAGTCCTGCATTGTTAATCAACAAATCAACTTCTTGCCATTCTTCGGGTAAGGTTTCTATATTTTTTTGACTTTCGTCCCAATCTCGAACATCAAAAGTTAGCGTGTGTATATCACTGTTATGTTTTGCAATGTAATGATCTTTTAACTCTTGTAATCTGTCTGCACGTCGACCAGTGATGATGATTCGATAGCCATTTTTTGCGAAGATGTCGGCAGTTGCTTTTCCGATTCCTGAGGTGGCACCGGTGATTAATACGGTTTTGCGTCGAGGCTTTTCTACTTCGTCTTCCATGTCGTCTTCTGGGTTGTCAGTTAATTCTAATTCTGGCTTTGTAAAGTCTTTTACAAGTTGCTTCTTTTTCTTCTTTTTTGATTTTTTAGGTTTGTTGCTGTCTTGCTCTAAATGACTTTTTCCTTGTTCTAAATAGTCATTGTACCAAAAAGCTTTATCATTTTCCGGAACGCGTAGTTCTGGGTTTATGGTAAAGGCGTATTCATAATGTTTTGCAGCGTTGAGTTTATCCTTTTGATTGAAGTAAAGAAAAGCCAAATCATAGTTGGCAAAAGCATGAGTGGGAGCTAACTCTAATGTTTTTTTGAAATACTTAATCGCTTTCTTAGGTTTTTCTAAAACTTCAGTCAAGAGCAAGGCGTAGAAGTAGTTTGCATTTACATTGTTGGAGTCGAGCGCAATTGCTTTTTTGAAAGCCTTGCTTGCTAATTTTGGTTGGTTTTTAAAATGATGGAAAACCAAACTTCCATATTCTGTGAGTGCATTCACGTTTGTGGCATCTAATTCGATTGACTTCTCATAATGAGACTTTGCTAGATTGAAGTCTTCATCATTAGTCGAAATTCTAGCCAACCACATATAAGCATCTCCACTTTCAGGATGTTGGCTAAGAAAAAGGTCTAATTGTTTGACTGCAAGGTGATCTTCATCCTTTTCGACAAGATGCGCAATCTTATTAAAAAAGTCTTTTTTATCATCAAAAGCCATAGGATCTTTGTCTGTTATTATTTCACTCCAAGTAGTGATTTCGTTAATGTTATTGATATCGATCTTAGCGTGATCATCAGTCAAGTTCTCCTCGTCGTTACCATCTTCTGAGTCGTCGTCAAAGATGTCTGCAATGATGTCGTAAGTCTTTTGTTTTTTCTTCTCTAGTTCAATTTGAGTAGGTGTATTTTCTTCATCAACTGGAGCGGGGCTAGTAGGAATAGTTGCGTCACTTTCTATTTTGGTATTATCCCCAACAATAGATTGATTTTTCAAAGCTAAATCGCCTTTTGAAAAAGCTTTTTTGTATTTGATAAGCAAATCTTGTTTGCCAATTCTATTGAAAAACCATTCGTAATGACTTTCAATTAAATCATCAAGATTCCAGTACTCTGTTTCTCTTAAAATACGAAGGAATTCTCCAATTTCAGCAGAAATAGTGCGGACTCTTTTTAGTTCTTTGTTGTAGGTAACTTCTTGCTTTTCACTGACATTGACTTTGTTTTTTCGCATTTTGAGATAATGCTCTTGCCAATGATTCATGTATTTGATTAGATCACTGATGCGTGCAAATTCTGTGGGAAAACGCTGGAAGCTACTGGTGTTTTTGTTGTAAAACTCACCGTCAATAATAATGGGTTGTACACGGTTTTGAGCAAGGCAGGTGTTCAGCATTTGCAATGCATCATTCATGCAGTTAGTTGACTTTAAGTAGTTGTCACTGATTAGCAGAAATACAGTCTTTTTACTTTTGAGAATCTCTCGAGACAGCTTTCCATTCTTCCATGTTTCACATGACAAGTGATCAAAGCGAATACCCGCTTTGCCTAAATCGTCTTCAAATTGTTTGGCGATACTGTAATTTTCATTAGAATAAGCCAGAACGAAATTTTTACTACTCATGGTTTTTCATTAGTCTGTATTTGCAAGGCCTCCTGCTTTACCTAAGTCATCTTTTATTAATCTATTTTTTCTAAATCTAAGGTTTATTAAAAACGTTAGTATTAGGTACTAATGCTACTAACCTTTAAATTCTTCCTTCAATAATGATTTTACGGTTTCATCAAATTCCTTTACAAAATCATCATAAAACTCTGTTGCCGGACCAGAAAATCCGGTGTGTATTTTTCTAACTTTATTGTTTTTATCTACAAAAATTAATGTTGGGTAGGAGAGTATGTGATTCAGCATTGGTAAAGCCTTTGCGGCCTCTTTTTTATTGTAGTAACCAGCATACAACATCTCATACGGCAAATCAAATTTCTTAGTATAACGATTTATTGCGGCATTCCCTTTATCCTTTTCTTTGTATTTCTCAAAAGCTAAGGCGATAACAGCTACATCTTTGTTTTTATTATTTTTCATGTAGTCTGCTAGGAAGGCAGTTTCATCTCGACAGTTGGGGCACCAAGTACCAAGTATTTGCACGAGCTTTACTTTTCCTTTGTAGGCCTCATCGTTTAATGAAATCATTTTGCCTGCAGGATTTTCAAAAGCAAATTCTAATGATTCATAACCTTCCTTTAAGTAAGTCAGATCGTATGGACTGGTTAAGGTCGCAGCATCATTTTTCTTTGCTTGCCACATGGTCTTGTAATGTTTTCCTGATCGAAATGAACCAAGAATGGTAGAGTCTTCCTTGATTTTTCCTTCAAATAGAAAAGCATGGGAAGCATCAAAACAAGAGAGATAAATTTTATTGTCTTGGATCGTCCCATCAAGGAAGCGATAGTCTCCAGTTTCGGTAAGGAAAGTTCCAGATAACTTATTGCCATCTTGTTTGAAATCACCAATCGCTGTATAGGGATCATCCGTTTCAATACCAAAGGTAGTTGGCCACTTTCCGCTGACATCCATCATCGGTTTTTTCTTCATGGTACTAAAGCGATGTGCTTGCCCAAAACGAGCAATAAAAGGAATGGCGTAGTAGCTTCCACGATTGTTCACTTGCCAGATACCTGCCATAATTCGTTCTTCGAAAGCTGCTTTTATAACTGATTCATAAATTGGAAAATTGATGATAATGGAGTCCTTCCCATTTTGGTTATCGTGGAAAATCTTGACATCGTCTACAACGATTCGTTCTTCACCGTTGATTATTTCAAGGAATACGCTTTTATCATCGTTGTATTTAATTTCAAAATTAAATGGTAACTCACCACCACTTACTTCTTCAAATTGATAATCCAATAACTCTGGTAGTGGTTCTCCCTTTTTATTGGAAACACTTTCTTTAGGTTCTAACTGAAGCGTTGCTCTCCATATACCAGGAGCAACAGTACTAAAAGTATTGTCCATGACCAAGCATGAGCTAATTAGTACACTAACAACCAGCAAAGTAAAGAAGAAGATAATTGGCCTTTTAGGCATAGTAATTTATTTGAATGAAATTAATTAAGAACATGATCACCAGACAGACCCATTGTAACACTATAGGCGTTTAAAAAGTTGAAGCGTTGAGTGAAAAAATCATTTCGCAAGCAATTTATAAGCCCATCCGGCCAGTGAGATAGGTTTTTACAAAACTTCAATATTTAAAAACTTAAAGTTAAGCATATTCTGTGAAGTTACTAAACAACTTTCTTCAAAAGTAAGGATGCTTCGAAGTCTTGAAAAGAAGATGGCTGAGGAGATTAATTATTGGCCGGAAGACCGAATTTTGGAGCTTTATGCTAAATATGGCCCTGAAGTGTCAGGATTTCGGTCTTCCGGAGAGAGGATATTATCAATGGCTGTTGGATATTAATGCTGTGATTAAGACTTTGCACCCACAAAATGGTCTGCCTTATATTTGAAAAATACGTTGAAAGTGGTTAAACTTCCATAAACACGAGTGATGTATTGTTGAAGATTTACTTTTTCTTCATCATTTAGATTTTTGCTGCTGTTGATTCGTTGTTCCATCACGCGTAAGCGATCTCGTACCATTACGATTTTGTGGAAAAATGAATC
>CALGLS010000574.1 GCA_937959375.1 uncultured Saprospiraceae bacterium | reverse complement strand
TCCTCGTAATAATCCAAGCCAAGGTGATTAATCAAACTCTCACCTTTCAAGTGACGAAGTGTATTTTCTAGTTTTTCCAATTGCTTGAAAAGGTCATGCTGTGGCGTAAGACCTTTCTTCGCTTGTGGAGACTTCCAGTAGAATGACAACCATTCTTGGATACCACTCATACCAACACGCTTCGCTAAATCTAAAAAGATAACTAGATCTAAACAAAGTGGTGCCGCTAAAATACTATCTCTACATAAGAAATCTACTTTGATTTGCATCGGGTAGTTCAACCATCCGTTGATGTCGATGTTATCCCATCCCTCCTTGTTGTCACCACGTGGTGGGTAGTAGTTGATTCGAACTTTGTGGTACATGTTTCCATAAAGTTCTTTATTGATTTCTGGTTCGAAAATTTGCTCTAGTACACCTAGTTTTGAAACTTCCTTTGATTTGAAACTGTCTGGATCATCCAATACAGCACCATCTCTGTTTCCTAGAATGTTTGTAGAAAACCAACCTTCAACACCAATCGCACGCGCTTTAAAAGCAGGAGCCAAAACAGTCTTCATGAACGTCTGACCAGTTTTGAAATCTTTACCAGCGATAGGAGCCTGTGTTTCTTTTGCTAATTGAATTAAAGCAGGACAATCACAAGATAAATTAGGAGCGCCATTTGCATATGGAATACCCATTTTGATCGCAGCATAAGCATAGATCATTGACGGTGGAATATTAGGATCGTTGTTTTTCAATCCTTCTTCCAATGCTTTTACTGTCTTGTGTACTTTTGATTCTTTGAGATAAATCTCAGTTGATCCACACCAAATCATAACAAGACGCGTACATTTATTCTTTTTCTTAAAGTCAGCAATGTCTTTCATGACAGCTTTTGCTAAAGCCATTTTGGTTTTACCTTTTTTGACATGCTTGCCATCAAGACGCGTAACGTATCTATTGTCAAAGACAGCCTTCATTGGCTTGATCTTTTTTAAATCACGTTTGATCTTGTTTAGCAATTCTTTTTCCAAAACATTTGCATGAACAGCTGCATCATACATGTCTTCTGGAAAGATATCCCAACCACCAAAGGCAATGTCATTCAACTTTGCAAGAGGAATGAAGTCTTTAATTTTTGGTTTGTTGTTTTCTGTTCTTTTTCCAACTCTGATCGTACCCATTTCAGTCAGAGATCCGATTGGTTGTGACAATCCTTTTCGAACTGCGATTACACCAGCCATAAAAGTGGTAGCAACGGCTCCCATTCCTGGTATTAAAACACCCAATTTACCTTTTGGTTTCGGGATTGTCTTTAGCTTCTTTGTCATAGTTAATTGTTTTTTGATTTTCAATTGGTTGATAAATTAGAATACTTTTGAATTGACTTTTGTGATTTGCCATTTCGCGAAAGCGACCTAATAAATTGATTGAAAATACCTTTTAATAGATGTTTGTTTTAGTCTTGTAACTAGCCATGTATTTGGAGTCGTTACTTTGTGTTTTTGAAATTTGGCCAAAGCCATCTTTCTATAATAGATTGTTAGTACTGTCTGTTTTATATGTTTCAACTAACTCGTTCAGCATACCAATTAAGCCAGTTGTATATTTTCGTTTTTCGGATAACGAAATGATAAATACTCACCGCTAAGGCTCCAGTCATAATCCCTAAAATCACGTCGATAGTGTAGTGATGATAAGTATATATTGCAGAGAACCAAGTACTGATCATTAAAACTACAGCGACCAGTGTCCAGCCGGTCAATCTCCTCGTGCGCGCAAAATAAAGAAGAATTATTGGAAAGGCGCAATGTAAAGAGGGAATCGCAGCAAAAACATTCGCATTCATGTCGTACATACCCGAAAACAGTGAGATTCCAAGGTAGTGGTCAACATTGATCAGCGCTCCGGGGTTTCCAGGCGTATTTAAAATTTCTTCAAAGCCATGTAAATCAACATACCAAGGTGGCGCAGCAGGGTAGAGATATTGGAAAATTAATCCCAATTGGCTCACCATAAAAAAGGTAAACAGATAATGAACCTGCGTATTTCGATCTCCTTTTATAAAGTTGTACAAACAAAAAGCAATCGGTATTGGAATCCAACATAAATAAATGAATCCAGTGTAAAGGTCGAGCGCAACATGTCTGTGTTGTTCCCAGTATTCGTTTGGCGTGATAATACCTTGAACTGTTTCAATTCCAAAAAGTGCTTTTTCAAGCAAATAAGGTTCTTTGATATGTAAGGGAAAAATATTGAAAGCAGGGTAGAGGCGTATGGAATCAAATATGATCCAGTAGACTAAAAGAATCAGCATACTGAGTGTCAACTTACGCGAAAACTCAGAAGCAAAATAAAGTAGGCTACCTCCAACAAGCAGTAATCTATGGTCGGGTCGAATGCCACCCATAGCAAGCGTTAACCAAGCAACGTAAACAATCATAAAAATGACGTAACCTCTAAACTGAGGACCCGAGAAACGTTGAAAAGTACCCTTATGTATCGTTTGTATATTACCTTCCTTGAATTCCAATGCTTACTGGTTTTTTCTTATCGAATGAATTGCTCTTCTTTATTTCCTGTCTAGCCTTCTTTTTCGATACTTCTAATCGTTCTAGCTCTTTCTTGCTGTGTGTCAGCCTTTTAAGAGCAGTTTGATTAGCCATAATCGCTAGGATTGCTAAAGGAAATGTAAAGATGGAGATCGTTTCAAAATTAATCATACCGAAGAGATCAATTTTGAAAGGCCCTATTAAATAAGAAAAAACACCGCAGAGTATGGCTGAGACGCCAATGATGAGAATACGCTCTGGTCGTTGCATTAAACCTACGCCACAATCAACACCCAGTCCTTCAGCTCGTGCTCTTACATAGCTCACCATTATTGAACCAATCATGGCAATAAAAGCAAAGACAGAACTGAAAAAGTAGTCATGTGCAGTTAGGTAGTACACGATACCCATGAACATAAATAATTCACTATATCGATCAAGAGCAGAGTCATATAATGCTCCAAATTTTGAAGACAAATTTCCAAGACGTGCCAAGCGACCGTCCATCATATCAAACAAACCAGCAAACAAGACCAAGGCACCTGCCCAGCCAATGTAGCTCATGTCGCCACGCTCTCCATATTCAGCACCATACAGCAATACTACTGCTACTAGTACATTAAGTAATAGACCAATAGTGGTGATCATATTGGGAGTGATCCCAAGTCGCATGAATAACGTAATTATTGGGTTGATTAACTTGTAAACAAGTCTTTGCCCTGCATCTTTTAGCATACCAGATAGTGGTTTTGATTCGAAGTTATCTAACAAACAACTTCTTTTTTAGTTTTCTTTTCTTGTTGTTCAATCCGAACTTCGTAATACAAGATATAAATGTACAAATGAAAAACCGCGAAATTTAAAAAGTAAAAGCTCCCTACGAATGAAAATCACTGTTTTTGTAACGGTTTTCAAACACTTTGACATCTAAACTTTTTAAATATTGCGGTTTTATGACTGATCTAGCTAGCTACCAGAGTGGGCACTAGATGATTTTATTTGGAGAAGGTTTACTAAACTTTCGTTTAAACGGTACGAAAGTTTAGTAAACCTTTTTTTGATTAAAATTCAAATCCAACTCTAAATCGAAGTCCCAATCCTTTTACGCCAAACAAATTAGCTTGATTTGGATTGTCCAAGTAGGTCATTCGTTTAACAAGGTCGAATGTCAAAACCTTGAAAATATTACTGATACCAATACTTCCTTCGATATAAGGTTTGCCACCTTCCATGATAAAGGTATTAATGGGTAATTGAACTAAATTTTCGTTTCCTTCTTTCGTTGGATCGTTCCCATCTGAGATTCTACCGTAAAGTGCCTTGAAGCTAATGATCTCTCTCAACTTCAGACGTTTGATCAAAGGAATCTTGTTGAAAACAAATCCGTTCATGTAGTATCGGATGTTTAAACTTACAAACTCGTCACTCACAAACTCAAGGAAATTCATCATGTTGTAAGAGTAGGTTTGATAAGAATAAGTCTGATTCGCACGAGGTAAATTCATTAATAAAAATGGAACATCACCAAAGGTTTTTCCAGCCTCAATATTCGCATGAGCAAATCCTAAAACAGAGAAGTTGAACTTCTTAAACATGTTCAAAGTAACTCGGTGGTAGTTGTAGTCACCTCCAAATACATCTTTCAATCCTAGACCGTACTTCAAAGTAAAGACTGGGTATTTATTGAAAATAGAATATCTAAAATCTCTACCTTGAACATATTCCTCGTTAGGAGCCCATCGTAGGTTCAATCCAAATTCTGTGGTGGTAATTCGCGATAAGCTATCTGCACCTTCGTTGAATTTGAATTTGAGTTGGCCAAGTGGTTCCTGCCATTTTCGTTCAAATAAAAGATTGTAAGAAAAGTCGTTTCTGTATTCCTTCAAATAGTCAACCCGATAAGCATCAAAAAATAACAATTTATCTACAATACCTCGCTTAAAGGAAAGTAGAAAGTTGTCTTCATTTACAAACGCTAAACTTTGTCCCGGGAAATTGGTATCGTGCTGATAGGAAACCCTGAGTCGATGTCGGGGGTTCATCTCAAAATCTTTATTAAACGAGTATTCTGCAGCACCAGAGTACTTAAATCTTTCGTCACCGAAACCATAAATTACCGTACCTTCCAATCTAAGTTTAGGGTGGAAGTCAAGATTCGTTTCTCCTCCAAGTCTTACACGTCCTCCTTCAATATCGTTGAAACTATAAATACCATTAACAGGCCCTACATCGATTGGTCCGAAGGTGTAATACCCTGTCAAACCTAGCTTCAAAATATCCATTGCATTTTTAAAAGCAGGAATTGTTTGGATGGTATCAATCATGTTGTAAACTGCCATTTCATCCTTAGTTAAAGGTATCGGCCTTTTTTCCTCCCAAAACTCTGGAGGTTTACTCAGTACATCAATATCATCTTTAATTTTTATACTGGTGTTATAAATGGAGGGATCTCTGGGCGTATTGAAAATGTGATTGCTGTAGATATTGGATTTCTTACCGAAAAAACCAATTCCTTTTTTGGAAATTCGAAAGTCGATCACCATTTTGTCAACATTAAGTACCCATACGCCATCTACCAAATCAAACTCCTGCTCAATTTTTAAGTCATCCACCCAGTTCATGTTGATCTGATCCATAATGTCTAGCTCTGCTCGCGTAACCGTGTAGGCGCTATCATTGGTGATATATAGATTTCCTGTAAAACCAAGATCGTTTTTGTTGGCAGGCATGAAGGCTAGATCAATGACTTCACGTCCATTGTGTTGGATCGTATCGATGATATAGTATCGATAAAAAGCAACGCCGAGGTTACTCAATGGACTAACAAACTCAAGGTCAATAATTTTGATCTTATTGTCATAAATGTTTATATCCTGATATAAAACATCCATCAGGGCTACAACACCTTCATTGTCCCAATATTCATCTAGACCAGACATCTGTACACCATAGCGGTGCTCACGATTTGTCCGTGGTTTTTTACGGAAGTATAGTTTAGAAGAAGTTTCCTGAAAGTAAACAGGTAAGTAGGGTTTACCATTGATTTCAGAAGTGTCAACGTGGTCCCAGATAAATTCAAATTTATTGAAGACCTTTCTGTTTTTAAACTTATCGGTAATGTTGTTGATATCTAGCTCTACTTTTTCATACTTATCGTATTCAAAATAATCTTGGCCTCTAATACGATTCGCATCCTTGTTGTCCATTACTTTTTTGATCAGAGAAACAGCAGGATTGTTTTTTCTTCGGTATCTTCTTCTTTTTGCTTTCACTGTTACTTCATTCAATGTAGCAGTTGAAGATTCTAATTCAATGAGCAGCCCATTATTGTTTTTTCCAATTTCAACTTTAATGTTCTTTGTGTTGTAACCAACAAAAGAAGCACCGAGCTCATCGGTCGCCCATTGTGACGACATTGAGAAGTTTCCATCAAAGTCAGTTGTTGTACCAATGGTAGCACCCACAAAGAATACGTTTACAAAAGGAAGCGGTTCTTTGGTTTCTTTATCAATGACCTTTCCTCTGACTTTCGTCATTCTTTGTTTATCTGGTTTGTCTTCTTGACCAAAGGCATCAGTGCCGATTAGGCAAGAGAGAACAAAAAGTAATAATAGGCTGTATTTATGCAATTTTAGCATGGATTTAATGATTGAGTTAATCGGGTTGGATTTTAGTTTTTTTGTAAGTTTCATTGAGCATTATATGCAATATGAGAATCTGCACTATAACGGAAGTCTTATGAGGATATTTTAAAGACGCTTTTATATGCTTAGTTCCCCTATATTAAAGGGACATTTTTGTTGTTAATTTGGCTCAAACAAAGTTAAAACCTTCAATTATGTAGGTATTTTAGACTGACAATTGCTTGCTAGCTTCATTTTGAGAGGGCAAAGGTAAAATCTATTAACTTGATATTCAAAAAGAGAGGGTTTAATCTGGAGAAAAACCTATTAAACTGTTGAATTCTTACCATGAATCAACTTCCAACTTTCTTGAAACGACAAAAGGAGCAAAATTCTTAGCTTTTGCTCCTTCCTGGACTTTTCAGTCTACCTAGGGTCTTTCGACTAGTTTATTAGTACTTAGTTAGCGCACTTTTTACAGCTTCTGCTGAAATCGCATGATGTGTCGTACTCCAAATCGCTTTACCATCCTTCAGCAAAATAACCTGAGGAGATTGGTGAACTACATTCAAAACTTCCGCTATTTTATTAGAAATAGGACGATAGCTTAGCAGATCAAGGTAGTAAAAGCTCACCTGCTCAGGGTCAATTTCCCATTCTTCGAGTCTAGTTTTAGCGCCAAGGCTAATACCACAAGTCGTGCTGTGTTTGAATAGAAAAACCGGTTTTTCCGATGATTGAGCAATAGCTGCTTGAAGGCCAGCTTCTGAATCCAAGGTTTGCCACCCTTCGCTAGCTCCGCCTTTTTTGCTATTTAATAGATTTTTTAAAAAACTCATTAGTTGAAATTTATAAATGAATAAAGCTGCCTTAACTTGGTGAATAACTTGATTGCAAATTATTTTCAGCTTCCTACCTTAAACGTGGTTTACCTAATCTAGTTCACATAAACCATGCTTAATTGTCGTTCGGAAGACTTAGCTAAGTAGGATAACTTAATCTAATATAACTGCATCCACCGCCGCTGCTCGCATCCGTTCATTAAACAAAGGAACATCTCGCTCTAATATGGTTTTCAAAATATCGAGCTGACTATCAATCATTTTTGTCAATTCATCTTTAACTTCAGTTGCCTGAACCGTAGGTTTGAAATTTCCACTGGAGGTTAGCGAATTAAGATGCGCCAACTTATTGGTCAATCGAATCGGGAAGTTGAGTGGATCTTGCGAACTCCTATTTTTTGTTTGGTACAAAGCTTCTTCCACAACCGTCATAGATGAATCGATTTGCTCAGCCAATTCCAAAATATCTTTATAAGTTTCCTTGTCTTTTAATCGACTTTGGTAATGCTTCAATTGTTTGCGCACATCTCTAATGTCAATGATGGCATCATGCGCCTCTGAAACTTTCTCAACTACTGCATTTACAAAATCAAATTGGGCCTTAAAGTCATCAGCACCAGAGGCACTCCTTGGATCTTTCAAAATATTGAATGCTGCCGACTGTTCTACGCCATCAACTTTCATGACCACTTTGTACTCTCCCGGAACAGCAAGAGGACCTGACATCGATCCCCACCAAAGTATCATGCCTTCAAAGCGTTTGGCATCTGGGTAACGCATATTCCAAACGTAATGGTTAGCACCTTCTTTAACTTTTAATTGATCTGATTTTTTTTCAGCCGTTGTTGAATAGCTACGGATGAGCGTATCGTTTAAATCATAAAAGCTCAAACTTACTTTTGTACTATCTGTTAGTTCTTTTAGGTAGTAATAAATGCTGACACCACCAGGATGGTTTTTACCTGCATTTTTAGGCTTACTTCGTTGAAAACCACTCATGCGAAAAGAAGTGTTTGGCTCAAATAAATGGAATGATTTATTTTGAATAGATGAATTCATTTGGTGAATAGGAGTGAGGTCGTCAATCATCCAAATACCACGCCCTTGCGTTGCTGCAATTAGTGTGTTATGTTTCACCGTCATATCTGTGATTGGAACGATTGGGATGTTTAATTGAAAGGTCTCCCAGTTGCCTCCATTATCGAAAGAAATATAAACACCATTTTCGGTTCCAGCATAAAGTAAACCTTCTCGCTCAGGGTCACAACGAACGACTCTTGTAAAGTGTTCTGGGGCAATTCCGCGTACTATTTTTTTCCATGTTTTACCAAAATCCTTTGTGTGATAAAGGTAAGGTTGGAAATCGCCTAACTTGTATCTTGTACCAGCTACGTATAATCCACCTTCGTGAAATGGATCTGCTTCCATGCTGTTGATCATCATCCATTCAGGCATTCCGGAAGGAGTGACGTTGTTCCAGTTTTTACCACCATCTTCTGTAATGTGAATGAGTCCATCATCCGATCCTGTCCAAATGACCTGCTCGTTTTTAATGGATTCTGTTGCTGCAAAAATGGTACAATAATATTCAACGGAAGTGTTGTCTTTTGTAATGGGACCACCAGAAGAACCAAGTTTGGTCGAGTCATTTCTGGTGAGGTCAGGACTAATAGTTTTCCAACTATTTCCTTCATCGTACGAGACATGCAAATGGTTAGAAGCTGTGTATAATTTCTTTGAATTATGTTGGGAAAAGAATAAGGGGAAGTTCCATTGGAAACGGTATTTCATACTTTCTGCACCATGTCCCATTGGATTGTCTGGCCATACACTGATGGTTCTCGATTGATCATTTTTGTGGTCTTTTCTTTCTAGAAAACCATCATAACATCCGCCATAAACGATGTCGTTATTATTTGGGTCAATAGCGATGTGGCCACATTCACATCCAGCTGTTGACTCCCAGTCTCTTTCTCCAATACTTCCTCCTGATGTACGGTTTAAAATTCTAACGGTGCTGTTGTCTTGCTGCGCAGCATAAATTCTAAAAGGGAAGTGATTGTCGGTCGTCACTCTATAAAATTGTCCAGTAGGTTGGTTGTGATAAGTGCTCCAAGTTTCACCACCATCATAGGTAACTTGCGCGCCACCATCATCTGCGACTACCATGCGTTTAGGGTCTTCTGGAGCAATCCATAAATCGTGATGATCAGAGTGCGGCGTACTTAAAGAACTGAATGTTTTTCCACCATCTTTTGACTTGTGGTAACGTACATTCAATACGTAAATCAAATCTTCATCTTTTGGGTCGGCGTAAATTCTGGTGTAGTACCAAGCCCGCTGTCTGAGTTTGCGTTCGGAGTTAACCATCTTCCATTTTTTTCCGCCATCTTCTGATCTAAATACACCACCTTTTTTTGCTTCAATGATGGCCCACATTCTATTCGAATTAGCAGGTGAAATAGTGATGCCACTGATCCCCCAAGTACCTTTTGGTAATCCTTCATTTTTTGAAATGTCGGTCCAGGTTTCTCCACCGTCAGTACTATTCCAAAGAGCAGATCCTTCACCGCCACTTGACATGTCGTAAGGCGTTCTTTTGACTCGCCAGCTTGATGCAAAAAGGATACGTGGATTGTTTGGGTCAAACGTAAGATCTACCATTCCAACTTCGTCATTTATAAATAAAACCTTTCTCCAGTTTTTGCCTCCGTCAGTACTTTTGTAAAGACCTCGTTCTTTGTTCGCAGTGTATAGATTTCCCATCACTGCTGCATATACAATATCCGAATTAGTAGGATGGATTCGAACCCGTGCAATGTGTCTAGATTTTTCCAATCCAATATGCTTCCATGTTTTTCCAGCATCCACAGATTTCCACATGCCAGATCCAGATGATACATTTCCTCGTACAGTGACTTCTCCACCACCGACATAAATTACATTTGGGTCAGACTGACTAACTTCAATTGCTCCAATAGAGCCACCAAAAAAGCCATCAGAGATATTTTCCCACTGTCTTCCACCATCAGTTGTTTTCCAAACACCTCCTCCTGTTGCACCAAAGTAATATAGGTTTGGTTTCCCAGGTACACCAGCAACCGCACAACTTCGGCCTCCTCGCCATGGACCAAGGTTCCGCCATTCAATGGCATCGTAAACCTTTGCGTTCATGCTAGTTGATGTAATAACTTTCTGTTTGTTCTTCTTGCGTTTTTGTGCTTCTAACTGAGGGCTAAAAAGTAAGCATACCATCAGAAGAATGAAATTGAGTTGAACAGCGGAACTAGAGCGAATGTTATTTGTAAAGCGCATGTAAGATGTGGTTTGACTTGAAAAAAGAAGTGAAAAGCTGAAATATAAATTACAACTGCTTTCCGATTGCCAAAGCTACATTTTTTGATGAATAAAGTGAACTCAAAATAGAAGCGATGTAAGCTTGGCTTAAACAGTGTAAGTCTCTTAGGCATACTGCAAATGTATTAAGCTGCGATCTTGAAATCAATCTTGATAGCAAACTCAAAAACAATTTCAAATTCAAGCTCAATTTTATCCAGCACGCGATCAAGGGAATTGAGTTTGAGTTTGAATTTGAGTTTGAATTTTGAGCTTTCTTCGTATTCAGCAAACCACTAAAGTCAAGCAACCCAAAGGTGCAGCGCACCGAATCTGTTTGTAATAGTAGTTAGAGGAGTGTTTTTGAGGTGCAGCGCACCGGAACCGAATGTTCTTTACACCATAACTGTCAATACGATTTAATGGATTTATAAGGCGGTCATGGGCAAAAGAGAAAGCCGTATTGTCTTCGAAAGACAATACGGCTTACAACAAATTATAATCCCATGAACATATCCAAATTTATTGGGCCAACACTTTGTCAGCCAGAACCGAGATGCTTTTGCTTCTCAAGGCTCTCTTTCAACGACTAAGTCGTTAAGAAAAAACTATATAATGCAGGGAAGAAAAGTAGTAGTGTGGTTCTGACTTAGGTAGCCAGAACTACACACTAGTAACAAATTATAATCCCATGAACATATCCGAATCAAAGTGCCAGATTTAACTGGCGAGTATTAAAGGCAACATTATGCCGTTTAATGCGCTCCATCCCGAAGGAGAGCTATATAGTAGCAGGGAAGAAAAGTAGTAGTGCGGTTCTGACTTAGGTAGTCAGAACTACACACTAGTAACAAATTATAATCCCATGAACATATCCTTTTTGTCAATTTTGAATTGATTGCTTTTAATCAATTATGTCTCACTGTCTCTCAATCACAATACAATGATAGAGGTAAAAAATGCCTCCGACAAGGACAAAAACGACCTTGTGTGAAATATATTGATAATAATTAGATCAAATTTAATTGTTTAATCATTTGATAATGAATGGTTAATGTTCTTTTTGTAAAAAATATTACTTCAATTTTGTGAAAAAAATAATAAAAAACATCTCCCTTTTTATCTGACTTAAAGGGCAAAAAAAAGTAAAAAAAAAGCTGATTTTAACATTTAGAGCGAATTTTTAGCTCAAAATAGTGTCACAAAAAGAAGTAATTACATCCCTAAATGATATCGTAAATCCGGGAAAATCAACTTTTAGTCAAAATTAACAGGGGTTTATGGCCTGGAAGAATACCTTTGCCGCTGAAGCTACGTCTAATAAGCAGTTTAGAGCTTTATGCAAACAAAGCTCTGGAAGAATGACCAAGTGCTCAATCTATGATTATAGAACAATTAGACAAATTTTAAAATTAGAGCGATGAATAAATACTTTGGAAGTTGTATCCTACTGATTATTTTACTTTCATCCTGTAAAACAAGTAAGCCAGTCCGTCCTATGGAGATTTATAATAGTGTAAATGATATTCCTGCATCTGCCATCAATGTACCCGTTGATTTGGAACTTGATGAACTAGAGAAAATGGTCAATGAGCAGGTTGGGCAATTACTAGTCAACCAAGGCGACAATATTACTGGTACAAATGACGACTTCGATGTTCGTATTGAAAAAAGTGGAGACATCGAATTGGCTGTACAGGGAAATGCTATCAACATCAAAGTGCCCTTGCGTCTTTTTATTCAAAAGGATATTGGATTAACGATAGTAAAAGGAGAAGGTGATTTAGAGTTGTTCTTTCTTACCGATTATAAAATTACAGAGAATTGGGAGTTAACAACCCAAACAAGCATTGATAAATATAACTGGAAAAAGAAGCCTATTGTAAAACTAGGAATGATTAATATTCCAATAGAATCAATTGCTAATAAATTAGTAGACCGCAGTAAGGAAACCGTTGCTAGAGAAATAGATAAAAAACTGCAAGAGAATTTTGCGCTTAGAGAATACTTAGAGCCAGTTTGGAAAAAACTACAAGAGCCCATTCAAATATCAGATGAATATGATGCTTGGATAAAAGTGATTCCGACTAAGGCAGGTATGACTCCTTTGGTTACTGAACAAAGAAAAATTTCTACAACCTTAATAGTAGAGACAGATGCGAAAGTAATTCTTGGAGGTTTTAATGCAGATACGACTAGCCTCCTGCCCTTGCTTCCTTTTTCTGAAGTTGCGCAAGCCAATGATGATTATCATCTTCGATTGAAAACAGCTATTCCATATAAAGCTGCTGAAGCACTGGCTAAAAAAGAACTGATCGGTCAAACGTTTGAAGAGGGGGGACGAAAGGTTACTGTAAAGGATATCGAAATCTTTGGTCAGAAAGATCAGGTGGTTATTAACACGGTTCTTTCTGGGAGCTTTGATGGTAGTTTGTACCTTGTTGGAAAACCACATTATGATCGCGAAAACGAAGTGCTAGAATTAAAAGATCTAGACTTTGAATTGAAGACTTCCAACTTCCTACATAAAAGTATGGCTTGGATTTTCCAAAAGGGATTAAAAAAGAAACTCAAGGAAAGCCTGAGAATGCCCATCGGAGATAAAAAGAAAGAATGGAAAAAGGCAATTGAACAGCAGTTGACTCATCTGAACATTCCTTCCAACATTAAAATGACCGCAGACATTGACAATCTCGACATTCAAGATATTTTTGTTGAACAAGAAGCAGTCCTTTTGTTGGTCACAGCCAAAGGAAAAGTAAAACTAAATATCGATAACTTAGAAGTCTTAGATGAAGAATAGTCTTTATGTTTAATCGGTTGATTAATAAAGGACGTTTTTTAAACTAAAAAGTATTAGTCAAATTTTATTCAATTAACCTTCATAATTTAGCCCTTGGTACTTCTTTTGCATGCTTTCCAAAGGGCAGCAAAGTTAATTTTAAACAACTTCATTGAATTACTTCCAATAATGAATTATCTTTGGAGTAAAGTCTATTAAATTAACTCCTTATAAATCAATTCTGATTAAAGCCAACAGCCCGGCACCGTATCTGTGAAAATCATATTAGGTTGTAACCAACCTATTCAATAAATCTTTGTTAAGCTCAACACATTTGGGCATCAAAGAACTTTTGTTAACACACAAAAAATGAATCGCTCATGCGTAAATCATTACTTAGTACATTTTCATTCATCTTATTGCTATTCTTTAGTAACCAATTGCTCGCTCAGCAAGAATTGGTAAAAGACATTAACCCTGGGGGCGGTTGGTCCGAATTTGAATACCTTTTTCACATAGGTGATAATTTCTATTTTGCTGCCAACGGAGACTCTGGTCGCGAACTTTGGATCAGTGATGGAACACCAGATGGTACTCAAGAACTAATCGACATCAACGTCGGTTTTATCGGTTCTAATCCTACTCAATTTGTAGAGCTAAACGGTGTTTGGTATTTCAGTGCCGACAACGGGGTGACAGGAGCAGAACTCTGGAGAACTGATGGAACTGCAGCTGGAACAACCATCCTAAAAGATATTCATCCCGGTTTCCCAAGTTCGGAAATCGCAGGAATGGTAAACATCGAAGGTGTACTTTACTTCGAAGCAAATGATGGAGCCAACGGAAAAGAACTTTGGACAAGTGATGGAACCACCGCTGGTACCAATATGCTGGTTGATATTAACCCAGGTTTATCTAGCGGAAGCCCAGAACACTTTACCTTATTTGGTACGGATGTTTATTTCTCAGCTAATGATGGAGTCAATGGGAAAGAGATTTGGAAAACAGATGGTACCCTTGTCGGAACAAGTATGGTAGCAGATGTTTTTACAGGATCAGAAAGTTCATTTCCTGCCAATTTAACGACTGTTGGAAACGCACTTTATTTTACGGCAGATGACGGAGTAGTTGGACGAGAGGTTTACAAAACAGATGGAACCGCAGCAGGGACAACATTACAAGGTGATATAAACCCTGGTATCTCTCCATCAAACGCATCTGATTTATACGCAGTTGGAAATTACCTTTTCCTTTCGGCCAACGATGGTACGAACGGAACCGAACTTTGGCGCTCTGACGCAACCAGCGCTACTCCTGATCTTCAAATGATTGAATTGTTCGCAGGTGCTTTCAGTACCTTACCAACTAATTTTATCAAACTAAATGATGATCTAATTTTTAATGCCAATGATGGGACCAATGGATACGAATTGTGGATTGCAAACGCAAGTGATGGTTCTGTCAACTTAGTTAAAAATATCAGCCCTAATTTTAATAGCTCTAATCCAGTTATGTTAGATGTACTAAACAACGAAGTCATCTTCGCTGCAAAGGATAGCGCTATTGGTGTAGAGCTTTGGAAAACAGACGGTACAGAAGCTGGAACCATTTTGTTAGGTGATCTTAATCCTACGGTAGCTGATACCTCGAATTCATTTCCGCAATTACCATACATCAGTGATGGCATCATGTACTTTACTGCAACGGATGATGTAAATGGATGGCAGATTTGGAGAACAGATGGAACGGTATCGGCAACACAGCGATTGACTAGTATTCCACACGATACCATTTTCAATAATAGTTATAAACCGTATGCTGTCAATATCGTTGGAAATACAAGCTTAAATTTTGTAGCATTGGGTGATGCAGTAGGAGAGGAGCTTTGGAAATATTCTTTAGATCCAATCACGATCACTGATGTGACCACAACGAATAGTCCACTAAACTGTGCAGGTGATAGCAATGGTGCTATTGATGTACTAGTCTCTGGAGGTGTGGGTGACCCCAATTGTTTTACCTATACTTGGAGTGATTCTTCGATTATGGGATTGTCTGCAACCAATCTTTCTGCAGGTGATTATCAATTAACCGTTACGGACTGTGTTGGATTTACTGTGACGACTAACATTACAATTGTAGGACCAGAAATGATTGTACCTACTACCATGTTGGTAGCTGATGCAGCCTGTTCTGGAGAGGCAAGTGGACAAGCATCGGTAAGCGCGACAGGTGGAACTGGAGCTTATACTTACCTTTGGGACAATAACGAAACAACAGATGTTGCGCTGAATCTATCAGCAGGTACACACTTCGTTACGGTGACAGATGCTAATAATTGTACCGCTGTCGAATCGGTAATTGTTGGTGAGCCAACAGCAGTCACCGCATCTGCAACAGCGGGTGCCTTAGGTTGCTTTGGTGGCAACGATGGAACTGCAATAGCAACCGGAACAGGCGGAACAGGTGCCTATACCTTTATTTGGGATAATGGTGAAACGACTGCGACAGCGCTTAACTTAAATGAGGGAGATCACACCGTTACCGTAACAGATGCTAACAACTGTAGCGATATCGCATCAGTAACTATAACAACCAATACACCTTTAGGATTTCAATTTTCTACAGTAGCTGCAACTTGCCCAGGTGTCGCAAACGGTTCTGCATCGGTATCGACCTCGGGTGGTTCTGGATCAGGGTATACCTATTTATGGAGTACAGGAAATATGACCAATGATGCAGGAGCTGTGACAGGTGGAACCTATACTGTTACAGTTACTGACTCGAATGGTTGTACAGGTGAAGGTTCTGTTATTGTTGAAAATCCAGAAGTGTATTTTGATCAAATTATGCCCACTACTTGTGCAGGTACAACAGATGGTCAAGCTACTATTGTAGTAAATAGTGATGCTGGTATGTACACTTACCTTTGGGATAATGCGGAAACTACAGCGACTGCAACGGTGCTTGCGGCTGGTGTACACACTGTTACAATTACCGAGATGTCAGGATGCTCATTTGTGGAGACTGTAACGATAGAAGGTACAGCTGCACTTACTGCTGGAGCACCTGTACTAACCGCTCCTTCATGTCCAGGTGATCAAAACGGAATGGCAGTTTATACACCAACTGGAGGAACAATGCCGTACACTTTTACATGGTCAACTGGTACTGTGAACAACGATGGTGTTTTAGCAGACTTGGTTGGTGGTAATGAATATTGTGTAACGATTACGGAAGCAGGTAACTGTACGGAACTTACAGATTGTTTTACCTTAAGTGAGCCAACTCAGATTACGAATACTTTTCAAGGTGAAATTACGCCAGCTTCATGTGGCGGTTTCTGTGATGGTAGTATCGAAGCAGTACCAATGGGAGGAAGTTCAACTGGTATTTATGACTTCACTTGGTCTACTGGTGAAACTACAATGGGAGCAGCAAGCAGTGTGGCGAATGAACTTTGTTATGGTTTGACCTATGTAACGATTACCGATGGACTTTGCTCAGTAGTAGATACTTTCGATTATGGTACCGCACCTAATCCAATAATTGCTACTACTTTGACAACAGATGTTACTTGTTTTGGAGGCTTTGATGGTTCAGTGGATATTACTTTGTCGGGTGGATTACCGCCATATACCTATGATAGTCCAACTACTGGGTTGGAAGCAGGAGATTACATCGTTGTTGCTACGGATTATACAGGTTGTTCAATTGATATACCATTTCAAATCAATCAGCCAGATGAATTAGTAGCAAATGTGACAACAGTTGATGTTACTTGTAACGGAGGTTTGGATGGTATGGCAACGATCATTGTCTTTGGAGGAACAGAGCCCTATACTTTTGTTGGTGAGACAGGAGAATTAGGAGCGGGTAGTTATAACGTTGAAGTAGTTGATGGAAATGGATGTTCGATTGATGTTACCTTTGATATCAGTGAACCAGAGGCAATCACAGTCACTACTATTTCGACACCAGATATGGGATCAGGAAATGGATCGGCAGCGATAGATCTTATAGCAGGAGGTACTGCACCTTATACCTATGCTTGGAATACTACGCCAATACAAACTACACCTATTGCAACTGATTTAGTATTTGGTGATTATGAATGTGTAATCACAGATTCAAATGGATGTACTGCTGCAGTGACTGTAACAGTAGACTTTTTAGAGTCAATCAATCAATTAGATGCTTTAAGCAAATTTGAAATTCTGCCAAATCCGGCGCAAACTATTACAACCTTGGATATTGAGTTTGACAATGCCTTTGATGTTCAAGTGGAAGTGTATGATGTGGTTGGAAGATTGCTACAAAGTAATACTTATGATAATCTGCTTGCGCAAAAAATTGATTTGGATGTACGTGTTTTTGAACAAGGTGTGTATACTGTTCGATTGAGTACGAAAGAAGGGTGGGTTGCTAAGCGCTTAGTCGTGGTGCGATAAGAGGAATGTTGATTTATAACAAAAAAAGCCCGA
>CALGLS010000573.1 GCA_937959375.1 uncultured Saprospiraceae bacterium | reverse complement strand
ATGGCCATTGCTGCGTTGGTCATCGTTCCGGCAAGGGTAACGATATATAAATTCCCACCAGGGTTAGCTACTACTTCAAACCAAAAATCTGGTCCAGGTTGATTGATACCACAACCAGGACTGGGCACACCAGAGTTTCCATTTCCAGAGTTGGTAAAGAGTTGAAAGTCTGTCATGTTCCCAGGGATACCTGTAGCCGTGCACGGTGTGTTCCCTGCAAAGAGTTGATTGCTTGACAGCAAAAACAGTATTCCCAATAGAAGAAAAAATGGTAAGGTGTTCTTCATGGCTAATCGTTCAATAATTTTCGTCAGGGAAAGTGCGGGGAAGTCGTTGAAAGTAATGGTTATTTCCTGTAATTAGATTGAGTTCTAAATCAACTCAAAATAATGACATTCTATTTAGTTTGAAACGTAAGATTCCTGACTACTTAAGTTACGAAAAATTGATGCGAAAATCTTCCAGAAGTGTGTTTTTTCATTGGTTTAATCCGAAAAGATTTCATATTATTATTCCTAAAGATAACGATCTACCAGTAAAAGGGTAATTTGAAAGGCAATTATCTTAAAAATGTGATGATTTTATAAAACCTCTGGTAAGAGAATAAGACTGAATGAAGGATGAGGAAACTCAATATCAAGGTCAAATTCAAACTCAAACTCAATACACTCGAACGTGTTTTATTTAATAAAACTGAATTTGCGCTTTATCGTGTTTTCTAAATCTGAGCAAATTGGTTTTTGATCTCATTTTGAGTTACTTTGTGGCGCAACTATTAAATCAATAATTTTATATGAAAAAGATTTTACTTCTCCTTAGTCTAAGCTTAATCGCCTTGAGCACATTTGCTCAATCGCTGCAATCACCAAATAAAAATTTTACATTAAATTTTAATGTAACAGATGGTGTTCCTACTTATCAACTAATTTATAAAAACAAAGTCATCATAAAACCTAGTAAAATGGGTTTTGAAATCAAAGACGCGGATTCACTTCTTGATGGCTTTAGTATTGTTGATACCCAACAAAGTACATTTGATGAAACCTGGAAACCAGTTTGGGGAGAAGTAAAAGAAATTCGCAATCATTATAATGAAATGGCAGTTACATTATCGCAAGAAGAAACTGCACGAACGATGATCATTCGTTTTCGTGTGTTTGATGATGGACTTGGATTTCGCTATGAATTCCCAGAACAAGAAAATCTAACCTACTTTATCATCAAAGAAGAACGCACACAATTTGCGATGACGGGAAATCATACTGCTTATTGGATTCCTGGAGATCATGACACACAAGAATACGATTACACCACTTCTAAGCTCACAGAAATTAGAGGCTTGATGGATAAAGCAATTACCCAAAACGCATCTCAAACTCCGATTCGCGGCGCTGCTGTACAAACTTCTCTAATGATGAAAACCGATAATGGTTTGTACATCAACTTACACGAAGCAGCCTTGGTTGAATATGCTTGTATGCATCTGCAACTCGATGAAAAAACAATGACCTTCGGATCGGTGCTAACTCCAGATGCACAAGGTAACAAAGGCCACATGCAAGCTCCACGGCACACACCTTGGCGTACGGTTATTGCGAGTGATAAGGCTGGTGACATTTTGATGTCGCACCTAACACTGAATTTAAATGAACCTTGTGCCATCAAAGATCCTTCATGGATCAAACCAGTTAAGTACATTGGTGTTTGGTGGGAAATGATAACAGGAAAAAGCTCCTGGGCATACACAGAAGATGTTCCTTCTGTACAATTAGGTGTCACCGATTTTTCAAAAACAAAAAGAAGTAAACGCCACGCTGCAAATACTGAACATGTAAAAGAGTACATCGACTTTGCGAGCAAACATGGTTTTGACGCCATACTAGTGGAAGGTTGGAATGAGGGCTGGGAAGACTGGTTTGGTAAATCAAAAGATTATGTTTTTGACTTTCTGACCCCCTACCCTGATTTCGATGTGGTCGCATTGCGAGAATACGCAAAAAGTAAAAATGTGCAACTGATGATGCACCATGAGACTTCTGGTTCTGCACGGAATTATGAACGCCATATGGACAAGGCTTATCAGTTTATGAATGACAACAACTACACTTCCGTAAAAAGTGGTTATGTAGGTGATATTATTCCTCGCGGGGAAAAACACTATGGGCAATGGATGGTGAATCACTATTTGTATTGTGTAAAAAAAGCAGCTGAATATAAAATCATGGTGAATGCGCATGAGGCCGTTCGCCCAACTGGTCTTTCTCGTACCTATCCTAACCTTATCGGAAATGAATCTGCAAGAGGTACCGAGTTTGAGGCATTTGGTGGCAACAATCCTGATCATACGACGATTCTTCCGTTTACTCGTTTGATTGGTGGTCCGATGGATTATACACCAGGAGTTTTTGAAATGGATATGACCACACGCAATCCGAATAACAACTCTAAAGTTAGAAGTACATTAGCGCGGCAATTGGCATTGTATGTTACGATGTACAGTCCACTTCAGATGGCTGCTGACTTTCCGGAAACTTACAACAAGCATTTGGACGCTTTTCAATTTATAAAAGATGTGGCACTTGACTGGGACGAAACTTTGGTACTCGAAGCGGAACCCGGTGACTTTATTACTTATGCGCGTAAAGAGAAGGGTTCAGACAATTGGTTTATTGGAAGAACGAACGACGAAGAACCACGTACTTCCAAAATCAAATTAGATTTTTTAGATGCGAATAAAAAATACACTGCTACGATTTATAGAGACAAGAAAGATGCGCATCACAAGACGAATCCTATTGCTTACGAGATAGAGACGATGGAGGTTAAGAAAGGTGATGACTTGAGTGTTTTTTGTGCGCCGGGTGGTGGGTATGCTGTTTCTGTTGTGGTGAGATAGGGTGAAGTCCGAAGACGGAAGACGGAAGTCCGAAGTTCTCTTCTAACGTAGTACGATCCGCGGGAAACTTCCGTCTTCGGTCTTCGGTCTTCAAACCTCTCCATATCTCCCAATAGCCCACTCCAACTTCTTCTTAATTCGCTTACGCAACATCTTTGGTTTTACCACAGTAATGGATTCTCCAAAACCTAAGATCAATCGTTCCAACTCAAAATTGTGATGTACTTTCAATCCAATAAGTATAGAGCCATTCTCGTAGGTTTCTTTATGTACTTGTGAAGCATGAAAAGGTTTGGTCAACACATATGGTGCATTGCTTCGATCTACAATCAATTCTGTTTCTACAATTCTTGAAGCCGTATGAACTGACACTCCGTAGGTATTCTTGTAGTATTCATCTGCATCAAAATCTTCTTGTTTGTATTTTATTGACAAATCAAAACCAATCTTGATCAAACGATCTAAGGCCAAGGTCATTATGGTATCGTTCCCTTCTTTTCGACCTACCAAAAACCATCGATTATTGAACTCTTTTAAAATATAAGGATGGAATGAAAAATTGGAAGGTCGTCGCGCACTAAAAGACTGGTACGTTATTTCCAAAACTAGCTTTTTAATAATCGCTTGATACAAACCATCCAAATGTTCTAGACCTTTTAGGTTTTCATTTTTCTCAAAATGAATAACCGATGGTTGATTAGTTTTTTCAGTATGGATCTTATCTTCTAATCGGTTAATGATGCCACCTAATTCTGAAAACAGCGAGAACTCTTTGAATTGCTTCAACATTTCTACTGCTTCTGACAATACCGTCATGTCCACATCTGTCAATGGAATATCCGTTATGCTGTAATGCTCTTCTTCATATTTGTAGTACTTTCTTTCGTATACAACAATCGGTGCATTGTATCCCAACTTATCGCTGCGCATCATTTGTATATCAAGCTGAATGGTTCGTTTACTTACGTTAACGTCTTTGCCTTCGTATTCGTAGAGTGCCTCGGAGCAGGCTTCGATGATGTCGTCTAGCGTCCATTTACGATAGCGATTTTGAAGACATTTGTCTATGGTTCGGTAACGGATTAGGGCGTTTTTGTTTAGTGCCATGGGTTAGGTGTGTTATGTGGTATTCGGGCTCTGAGTTTAGGGATGTGGATGCAGGCTTTCGGGCTGCGCCCTGAATTAATCATGGGATTCCCCGATGGGAAATTGAACGTATGAGGGCTGAATGGTAACAAATGTAGAAAATAATTTAGTACTACGCAAGATAATTGCGCAGTTGGGCCTCAACTTTGGGGTATCAAATCAATTAGTTAGATAAACAATAAAAATTTTTCATTATGAAAATCACAGGAAAGACAATAATCGAATTGGGATACCAGCAAGGGAAATGGTTTAAGGAAGCGATCCAATTTGCGAATGCGAATGAATTAGCGGGTGATGCACTAGATACTTATTTGAAAAGTGTTTGTCCACCACCAACGATTGAGCCTTTAGCTACAGCTATGGAATACCACAAAAACATACGTGCAGAATCAGCAGCAGAGGAAGACAATGTAAAACAGGTTTTTGAAACAATGGATGAATTGATGAAGACACCTACCGTCGTAAGAGGAGCAGTGATGCCTGATGCTTGTCCTACTGGCGGAAAAGGTCAAATACCGGTGGGTGCTGTGGTTGCTACCAAAAATGCGATTCATCCTGCGATGCATTCTGCTGATGTTTGTTGCTCGGTGATGATGACTAATTTTGGAAAGGTGTCTCCTAAATCCGTTTTGGATGCAGCACACTCGATTACGCACTTTGGAGGTGGAGGTCGTACCGATCTTTTTGATTTGCCTAAAGCGTTAGAAGAAAAAATTTCGGATAACGTCTTTTTCCAAAATCAAAAAAGTATGACGCTTGCGAAAACTCATTTGGGAACGCAGGGTGACGGCAACCATTTCTTATACGTTGGTACTTCGCGTGAAACTGGAGAAACCATCATGGTGACACATCACGGATCTAGAGGATTTGGTGCACATTTGTACAAGCAGGGAATGAAGTTGGCGGAGCGTTTCCGTAAGGAAATTTCACCAAACACTTTGGCAAAAAACGCCTGGATTCCTTACGATACACCGGAAGGGATTAAGTATTGGGATGCTTTGCAGATCACAAGAGAATGGACAAAGTTGAACCATACCGTTTTGCATCAGGCAACTGTTGAAAAATTAAAAGGGGAAGTTGTTCAGCGTTTTTGGAATGAACATAACTTCGTTTTCAAAGAAGATGATCTATTTTATCATGCAAAAGGTGCAACCCCATTGCGCGATGCTTTTGTTCCTGATTCTGTTGATGGTTTGCGTTTGATTCCGCTAAACATGAGCGAGCCCGTTTTAATTGTAAAAGGGAATGCAACGGCTAACAACCTAGGTTTTGCACCGCACGGTGCTGGTAGAGACATCAGTCGTTCACAGCATAAACGCAACAAAGTTGGAAAAACAATTGAAGCCATTTTTGAAGAAGAAACGGCCGGCTTAGATGTTCGTTTTCACTCTGGTAACATTGATATTTCGGAGTTACCATCAGCTTACAAAAATGCCGCTAATGTACAGGCTCAGATGAAAGAATTTGACTTGGGAGAGGTGGTAGATGAGGTAATGCCTTATGGTTGTATTATGGCTGGTGATTGGATGACAGAAGCACCTTGGCGAAAGAAACGTGCGGCGAAGATTGCGGCACGGAATAAAGGTTAGAATTTCATCGTCCATCTTGATGCAGTGGATGAGGTATATGATGTGAAGTGGGCAATGAATACTGTCGGAGTGACACAACTACTTATAGACTAAAAGCGTGTCACAGATATAGTACATTTTAAAGGCAACAGGCTATACATTTAGTCTGTTGCTTTTTTATTGAATTGAGCACTAAGGCCACTGATATTCATCATCATTTTTAAAAGGAACTCCCATGTGGATTTCAGTTAACTCACCATAAGATTGGTGTAAAGAGAGGTAGTAATCTTCATTAAACTCAACGGAGAAGGAAGGGTATTTATCTTGTTCCCAAGATTCGATTCTTCGATTTACGAACTCATGCTTAACCTCTTCGATCTTCAGTCCAAGTAATTTTTTTCCATTGAATTCTAATGCTGGGTTAGATGTTTCTATGTAACCTAATTTGTAATCTTCATCGGGATAAAAGCTTAGTCGCATCTTTTCATCGTTAAAGATCCAAATCTCTTTGTTCTCATCTTCCTGATCAATTTGCGTCTCACTTGGCTCTCCAAACAAGAATTCAACTTCCTCTTTGTCCATTCCGAATTTAACTAGGCCGATGCCTATTCCTGGTTTAACCTCCATTTTTTGTGTATTTGTCTCTGAGTAAGAGTCCTTTACCAATTAATTTATTAATCACTTGATTAGAAGATTGGGGATGTAAAGTAATCTACAGAATTAAATTTGCTATTAATTTGAGCGAATTTTAGTTCCATACTTCCTTAAATTTATTAGCTGTAGCTATGGCTACACCTAATAAATTGTAAGTCGCCTAGAACAAAAATTCATCTCAAATTAATGGAAACCCAATTTCTGTACATTACTTACTTTTTACAGCAAACAAATATACAATAATTGACAACACAAATCTTGATTTTTTTCGGTAAGTTGGGCAAGCAGTAGACATACGATTCAGCAAAAATTGATTTCACTTTTTCTTTTTCTTCTTAGCACTGGCTTTTGCCAAAGGATTGAAGGCCACACATAAGCCAATCCAATAAGCCATGTCTTCATCCAAATCATAGCCATCGGGTGTCACAAAAACGTACCCACGCATTGGGCGTCCCGTGAAGTCCATCGGATGGCAACCCGTACGTTTCATTGCCTCTTCAGAAGCCTCTTCTCCTATCCTTGCCATAAGTAAATCAGTTTCTTTTTTCTTATCCCAATGTATCCCGCAACACATTTTATCATCTACCATAAAACACAAACCTCCAAACATTCTTTTTTCTTCGAAGGAAGTATTTATATCTCGGAAAGCTTGTCTAACGCGATCAGCGATTAATTCATCGTAAGGCATAACTCTATTATTTTTTTAACGTAATAATGTTTCTCTCTTTTTCAATAAAAATTGTCGTTCGGATTCATTTGCAACCAAATCAAGTGCTTTGTTAATACACTCAATTGCCTTTTTTAAGTTTTCTTTTTTAGCAAAATACTCAGCATAAGCTCCATGATAAAGATAGGTTCTTTGCGCTAGTTCATCTGGATTAACTACTTTCAAAACTGCTAGCGCAGCATCTGCATCATTTCGTTGAAGGTGCACCATCGCTATATTCAATTGAGTAAGATCAGAAGGTTGGATCTCAAGTAATTTTTCATACCAATCCAAAATTTTGTCCCAATCTGTTTTTTCAAAAGTAGTCGCTTTAAGATGCTCAGCTGCTATTGCCGCTTCGTAATGATACGTAGAAAAAGTTTCTGCCTCAACTGCTCGCATCATTGCTCGATTCCCCAAAGTCATCAAGGGTAGATACCACAAAGAGCGGTCTTGATTTTTCAAATCAACCAACTCATTATTTTCATCAACTCGACTGGGCATTCGTGCGCTATGAAAACACATCAAAGCAAACAGTGCGTAAACTTTGGGAGGGTTGGTCAGGTCATTTTTTAAAAGCATTTTGCATAAGCGAATTGCTTCTCCACAAAGTTCTTTGCGAATGAGCATATCTTTTTTGTTGGAATGAAAACCTTCGTTAAAAATCAGATAAACAATTTTCAAAACTCGGTCGAGTCGCTCGGGTAATTCAGCCCCAATTGGTATAGCGAATGCGATCTCTTCTTGCCTAACCGTTTTTCGAGCTCGACTCAAACTTTTCTTAATCGTCTCCTCCTTAAGCAACAAAGCAGATGCAATTTCTTTACTACTAAAACCAGAAATTGTTTTGAGTGCAAAAGCAATCTGGTCGCGTGGATTGAGCAAAGGATGACAAGCAGTAAAGATCATCCGTAGTTGCGCATCTTCGATTTCAGTTTCAAGAAACAAGTCACTAATCACAGAAGGTGAAGGACTATTTTGGACATAAGCAATTCTCTTTTTCTCTGCATTAAATTTACGAAACAAATCAATGGTTCGATTCTTTGCGGCTTGTGTCAACCAGGCTTCAGGATTCTCAGGAGGTTGTTGTCGCCAAACCTGCATCGCTTGCATAAAAGTATCTTGCACAGCATCCTCGATCGTCTCAAGATGAGCCAATCCAAAAATTCGTGTCAAGATGGAAACCATCTTACCGTGTTGGTGTCGGAAGAGATGGTCTATTAGTTTGGGCTCCATGGAGGGATTGTTTTAGACGGAAGACGGGAGACCGAAGTCCGAACCTGTCTAGCTGCACTGCCAGATAGAGACGGAAGTTTCCCATTATCGTAATAAATACGTTAGCGAAAAACTTCGGACTTCGGTCTCCCTTCTTCGGTCTTTTTTCGATTTACAAAAACTATTGATCAAAAACCATAATCTCACGAATCTCTACAGTACCTCCCAAATCATAGTCAGGATAATCTTCTGCAATCTTTACGACCTCATCCATATTGTTGGCAGCAATGGTATAATAGCCTCCAACCAGTTCTTTTACTTCAGCTCCTGTTAAATCAGTAACCGTTCTGTCTGGCCCTGACACACGTCTCACCTTATCCGTCAGAGCAGATCCACCCCTTAGGTTTCCAGTTTTTGCCATCTTTTCATTCCATGCGAACCACTGCCCCATTCGTGCTTGCATTTGCTCTGGTGAAAGGCCCATATCTTCGTAGCTCTTTCCGATAAAAATCATCATAAATTCTTTCATTGTATTTTGTTTTTGGTGAAGTTAT
>CALGLS010000572.1 GCA_937959375.1 uncultured Saprospiraceae bacterium | reverse complement strand
CCACTACGATTGCGGGCATCTCCGCGCCTCCGCGCCTCCGCGTTCACCCCCACGCTATCAGGCAAGCACGTTAGCAATCTCAATCTCAAATTCAATATTCCCTCAACCGCAAAATCCCCCGTTCGATTTTAGCTTAGCTAAAAATACCCTCTGCGCCTCCTTGCATCCCACTACGATTGCGAGCATCTCCGCGCCTCCGCGCCTCCGCGTTCACCCCCACGCTATCAGGCAAGCATGTTAGCAATCTCAAATTCAAATTCAAATTCAATATTCCCTCAACCGCAAAATCCCCCGTTCGATTTTTAGCTTAGCTAAAAATACCCTCCGCGCCCTCACCCGCGTTTCCTTACGATAGCAGGCAACTCAGCATCTCTGCATCTCCGCGTTGAAAACCCACGCTAGCAGGCAAGCGAGTTATCAAATTCAACCTCAACCTGCAACCTCAATCCCCCCCAGCAAAAGCCACCGCCAACTCCCCAGCCAACCGAGCATTATTAAAAACCAAACCAATATTAGAAACCAAACTATCCCCCTCCGTCAACTCCTTTACTCGCCCCAACAAAAACGGGGTACTCTCCTTGCCATGAATCCCCTGCTCCTTCGCCTCCCTCAATGCCCGATCAATAGCAGCATTTATGACCACCTCGTCCATCTGTTGATGCGTTGGAATCGGATTCGCAATAATCAAACCGCCACGTAATCCCATCGCCCATTTCGCATGCATCAACTTTGCAATCGAGGCTACATCATCCATTTGGTAATCAACATTAAAACCAGAACGACGGGTATAAAAAGCAGGAAACTCTTTGGTTTGATAACCCAAAACTGGAACACCCTGCGTTTCCAAATATTCTAAAGTTAAACCAATGTCTAAAATTGATTTTACACCAGCAGAAATAACAGCAACGGGTGTATGTGCCAACTCTTGTAAATCCGCAGAAATATCCATCGTCTCGCCAGCACCACGATGTACACCACCAATCCCTCCAGTAGCAAAAACTTTGATACCTGCCATTGCTGCACCAATCATAGTAGAAGCTACAGTAGTCGCACCATCCAAACCCTGACTAACAATGTAAGGCATGTCTCGACGACTCACTTTAATTACCGCTCTACCTTTCTTACCCAAGGTTTCAATATCGGTATCGCTAAGACCAACTTTAATTCTTCCGCCAAGAATAGCAATTGTAGCAGGTGTTGCACCTTCGTTCAAAACAATTTTTTCTACCGCTCTGGCAGTTTCCACATTTTGAGGGTAGGGCATACCATGAGCAATGATGGTAGATTCCAATGCAACAACCGGTTCATTGTTTTCCAATGCTTTTTTTACGAGGGGACTAATATCTAGAAATTGATTCATCATATTTTTTATCTTTACTTTGCAACTTTCCACAAACTCGATAAGGTTTCCCAAATCATAATTTCACAAAACCCAAAATACAATAAAACTCAATGCACAATAAATTTCAACAGATTTTTCCGAATACCAAACCGATAATTGCCATGATTCATGTGCAAGCATTACCGGGGACACCTTTTAACAAATATAAAATTGATGAAATTATAGAGAAAGCATTAATGGAAGCGAGGCTTTACAAACGAGGAGGTGTGGACGCAATCGCTTTAGAAAACATGCACGACATCCCATACCTCAAGCGAGAGGTCGGACCTGAAATCAGTAGCGCAATGGCTGTAGTTGCTTATGAGGTGAAAAAAGAAATTGGTTTACCTAGTGGTTTACAAATTTTGGCTGGAGCCAACAAAGCCGCATTAGCTGCTGCTCAAAGTGCAGGCCTTGATTTCATCCGTGCTGAAGGGTTTGTTTTTGGACATGTAGCAGATGAAGGAATAATGGAGTCAGATGCAGGCACATTGTTACGTTATCGAAAGACAATCGGAGCGGAAGACATCGCCATTTTTACAGATATAAAAAAGAAACACAGTTCACATACGATTACTGCTGATACGAGCATCGTAGAGACAGCGCATGCTGCTGAATTTTTCAATTCAGACGGAGTGATTATTACTGGCCAGTCAACGGGTGAAAAAGCAAGTACAAACGAAATTGAAGCAACTAAAGCTAAGGTGAAAATTCCAGTTTTAATCGGCTCAGGAATTAACATCGGTAACGTTGCTGACTTTTTACAAATTAGTGATGGGTTGATCGTAGGTTCACATTTTAAAGAAAACAATCATTGGGCGGAAGAGGTGAGCTATGAAAAGGTTTGTCAGTTTATGGAAAAGGTCAATGCAATTCGTGTAAAGCTCCATTGAGATTTGAAACCATTAAAAGCAGTCTATAATGAAAGTAATTAACCTGAAAGAAAAATTTAATAAGTTTAGTTCACACTGGGATCCTAAAATAATTGGTGAACTCAATGGTCAGCATGTAAAACTTGCCAAACTAGAAGGCGATTTTATTTGGCACAACCATGAGCATGAAGATGAATTATTTATGGTAATAAAAGGTAAGCTTTATATGGATTTTCGAGATCGGACTGAAGAGGTGAACCCCGGAGAGATTATCATCGTACCTAAAGGTGTGGAACACAAACCGCGAACTGAGGGAGAAGTACATGTGATGCTTTTTGAACCTATAAGCACCCTTCACACAGGTAAAGTCAAGAGTGATTTGACAAAAACAGATCTTGAGCACATTTAAACCATGTTTGGGGTTTTGACTCGCTTTCAATAGAAATGCTAAGTAAAAAGCTATTTAGAACACGTTTTATTGCGAGATTCTTTATGATTAAGGTCTTAGAAAAGATGTTTCTTTCTATTTTTTGATAAAGCCAAGACATTTCAACTCTATTTCAACAACCTTTTGACTGAGATTACAGCTTCTCAATAGCTTTTTTAACATAAATATGTATCTTTAGACTTCCTATTTTAACAAATATTTTATTCCATTTTTTAAATCCTTTTCGAGTATGAAAAAAATTATTACACTTTGTCTTGCATTGAGTTTCTTATTTAGCTTTAATGCACAGGCGCAACTTCCAGATGGTAGTGTTGCTCCTGATTTTACTGCAACTGACCTTAACGGTACTGAATGGACCTTGTCCGAAATTCTTGCTGAAGGAAAAGCTGTAGTTATGGATGTATCAGCTACTTGGTGTGGCCCTTGTTGGACTTACCACCAGTCTGGTAACCTAGAAGATTTTTATGAAACGTACGGTCCTGATGGAACTGACGAAGTAATGGTATTTATGATTGAAGGAGATGGTACTACTTCTATAGATGACCTTTATGGTACAGGTACTAACACTTTGGGTGACTGGGTGACTGGTACAACTTTCCCAATCATCGACAGTGATGCGATCTCTTCTTCTTATGGAGTAAATGCATTCCCAACTATGATTCACATTTGTCCTAGTGGAATTATGGAAGCAAGAACTGGTTCATTCTCTTACTCTAACGAAGAGCTATATACTAAATCAGTTGAATGTCCTGAGTCTATTGGTACTAATAATGCTAAATTGACTGACCTTGCTGGTCTTGATGGATGTTTGTCTGGTGCTGCTTTCATTACTGGAACCTTACAAAACGTAGGATCTCAAAACATGACTTCAGCAGAAGTTGAATTAACAGTTAATGGTGTTTCTGAAGAGATAGTTCCTTGGACAGGTGATGTTGCAACTTGGGGATTAGCTTCTGTTACCTTTGCCCCAATTGTGGTTGAACCAACTGATAACTTAGTTGTATCAATTAATACAGTTAACGGAGTTGACGATGAAGATACTTCTGATAATACATTGACTACAAGCGAAGTTGCAAACTTCACACAAGATGTATTAGAATTTTTCATCCACACAGATAAGTGGCCAGAAGAAATTACTTGGCAAGTAAAAGATGAAAGTGGTACTGTCATCTATGAAAACCCAGTTCTAGAATGTGAAACAGATTACACTTTTTCTTATGACTTGACTAGCTACGAATGCTACGAATTCTCTATCCAAGATGGATTTGGTGATGGTCTACTAAACGGACAGATCAACCCTGCTGCTCACTCTTGTACAATTGGTGACGAAGGAGCTACTTTCGGTGCTATCTCTGTAGGTAACTCTAATGGAGACGTATTCTGGGCAGATCGTGAATATGGTAACGGATTTGATATTCAATTTATCAACTCTGCACCTGTATCTACATTTGATGTTGAAGGTTTAAGCAACGTTAGCTTATACCCTAATCCAGTTGCTGATCAACTAAACGTTGAATTTAGCATTGCAGAAACTTCTGACTTAGAAGTAAACATCGTAAACGCTCTTGGTCAAACAGTTAGAGCAATTAACTATGCTACTTATGGTGCTGGTCACAACAACTTAAACATCAACACTGCGAATTTGGCTAATGGAGTTTACTTCCTTACAATGAGCAATGGTAAGCAAGTTACTACAAACAAATTCACTGTAAGTAAATAATAAAACTTACGTATAATAAAGGAGTTGAATAGTCAACTTTTCTATTAGAATAAAAAGCTGAGTATCATATTTTATGATGCTCAGCTTTTTTTGTTTCGAATCTGAACTTTAGCTTGCTCAAAAATCCATTACTTTTTCTATCTTAAGTTCTTGATTTTAATTTTGTACATTACTTCTGTACAGGAACTTATATTCCCTCAAATATAATGAATATGAATACCAGATATTTACTATTTCTTGCTGTCTTTTTGTTTTGGTCTTGTCAGTCTGACACCAATGAAACCAATAAAACCAATGGAGAAATTAATAAACCGAAACCGGGTTCGACCCAATTCGACTTGCTAAGTCCTGCTCAAAGTGGCGTTCAATTTAAAAATCAAATCAAAGAAGATAAAGAATTTCATCACCTCATTTGGGAGTCTGTTTTTTACGGAGGTGGCGTCGCTATAGGTGATGTTAATAATGATAAATTACCCGATTTGTATTTTACCGGTAACCAAATAAAAGACGCACTTTACCTAAATAAAGGAAACATGGAATTTGAAGATGTTTCTAAAAAGGCAGGTATTGGATTGACTGACTCATGGTCAACTGGAGTAACCATGGTGGATATCAACGCAGATGGTTTTTTGGATATCTATGTTTGTAAATCATCGTGGGGCACAGATGATCAGCATAAAGACAAACGCAGAAATGAACTATGGATCAACAATGGAGATCTTACCTTTTCTGAAAAGGCTGCAGAATACAAACTTGACGATCCTGCACATTCAACACAGGCTACCTTTTTTGATTACGATAGAGATGGTGATCTAGATATGTATCTTATGAACATGCCGTCCAATAATTTTCAACAGAAAATCATTTACCAACAGAAAAACGCTATCCCATATGAGTTTAGCGATAAGCTATACAAAAACCTAGGAAAGGGAAAATTTGCAGATGTGACTAAAGAAGCTGGGGTTGAAAATTATGACTTTGGACTTGGGCTTACAGCTGCAGATGTCAACCAAGATGGTTGGGTTGATATTTATGTTGCCTGCGATTATGAAAAACCAGACAAACTCTTTATCAACGCAAGAAATGGAACATTTGTAGATCGTTCTGCTAATGAGTTTAAACATACCTCTTATTCGTCAATGGGCTGTGACTTAGCTGATTTCAATAACGATGGCTTGACCGATATTGCAGTGTTAGATATGCAGGCTGCTGATCACAAGCGGTCCAAGAAAAATATGCGCGCGATGAATGCAAAGAGTTTTTGGAAAAGTGTCGCTCAAGGATATGGGTATCAATACATGTCTAACGCACTACAAATGAATAATGGTTATGGTTTTTATAGTGAGATTGGTCAAATGGCAGGTATTGCTAAAACAGACTGGAGTTGGAGTGTTTTAATGGCGGACTTTGATAATGATGAATACAAAGATATGTTTGTCACAAACGGAGTCAACCGCGATATGCGCAACAGCGATCTCATCGACAAAATGAAAAACATAAGTCCTGCTAAACGCCAAAAAACGGATTTGCTAAAAATGGCCAAATCCTTCCCTTCAGAGAAACTGGCGAATTATTTATTTAAAAACAATGGGGATCTCACCTTTGATAATGCTACAACCGATTGGGGTTTACAAAAACCTGGTTTCTCATTTGGCGCAGCCTACGGAGATCTTGATGCAGATGGTGACCTTGATCTGGTTGTTTGCAATTCGAATGAAGCAGCACAAATCTATCGCAATAGCCAATCAGCGAATTACCTACAACTTCAGCTAACTGGAAATAAAATAAATACTAATGCCCTAGGTGCAAAAGTCTACATTCACTATGATGGTCGACAACAATATCAGGAACTAAGTTTGACTCGTGGTTATCAATCTTCGATGGAACCACTTATTCATTTTGGTTTGGGAAACGTTGAGCAGATAGATAGTGTTATTATTGTTTTTCCCAATAGAAAATATGTACGTTTAACCGACGTGAAAGTAAATCAGAAATTAGAAGTAAAACAAGCTGACGCAAAGTCTAAGTATGTAAATGCATCCTTTGCGCCAATCGTTGCATTCAATGATGTTACTCAAAAGTCAGGCATCAACTTTTTGCATCGTGAAAATAAGTTTAATGATTTTGAAAGAGAAATTTTACTGCCACACATGCAATCAAAGAACGGACCTTTCCTAACAGTAGGAGATGTAAACAATGATGGCAAGGAAGATTTCTTTGTGGGTGGTGCCAGTGGACAAGCTGGAGCGCTTTTTTTACAAAAAACAGGAGGAGGTTTCGCACCTGCAGGGGCACAGCCATGGGGCTTGGATAAAGAAAAGGAAGACATGGGCGTTTTGTTTGCTGACCTTGATGGAGATAAAGATTTGGATTTGTATGTAGTGAGTGGAGGCGGTGAAAAAGAAACAGGAGCAGCAGTAAATCAAGATCGTATTTACATAAATGATGGAAAAGGAATTTTTAGTAAAGCGTCACGTTTGCCTGAAAGTAAAGGGAATGGTTCTTGTGTCGTTGCTGCTGATTTTGATGCTGATGGAGACCTCGATTTATTTGTTGGGAGTAGGGGAGTGCCGGGCAAGTATCCGCAAGGAGGAGCAAGCTCACTACTAGTAAATACGAAAGATGGCTTTGTTGATAAATCTGATATTTGGTTTCCAACCTTCAAAAACATAGGAATGGTAACGGATGCAGTTGCTACAGATTTCAACAAGGATGGTAAGCAAGATCTAGTAATCGTAGGTGAGTGGATGGCTCCTCGTTTTTATAAAAATACGGGAACTGAATTTTTGGACGTTTCAAACGAAATGATAAAAGGTGATCTGACTGGCTGGTGGTTTCACGTCACTGGAGAAGATTTAGATAAAGACGGCGATGTAGATTTTGTGTTAGGAAATATTGGATTGAATAATAAATTTCATCCAGATTCAAAAAAACCGCTTAAAATTTATGCTTATGATTTTGATCAAAATCAATCCAATGATATTGTGTTGGCTAAAAATTCTGAGTACGGTGAGGTTCCAGTAAGAGGGCGTGAATGTTCTTCGGAGCAGATGCCTTTTATAGAAACGAAATTTAAGGATTTCAATAGTTTCGCTAATGCAACCATCAATGATATTTATGGCGATAATTTAGAAAAAGCAACACACATTGAAGCAAAAGAATTTAGAAGCGGAGTGCTCTGGAATGAAGGAGGAACATACGTTTTTCGACCTTTCTCAAACGAAGTGCAGTTGGCACCTGTGCAAGATTGTAAAATTGCTGATGTCAATAAAGATGGTCAACTAGATTTGATTCTTGTAGGAAATCACTTTGATTCGGAAGTAGAAACAGTTCGTTACGATGCAGGGAGCGGTTTAGTGCTGCTTGGAGGTGAAAGTCAATCGTTTGATCCAGTACCCGTTTGGGGCTCACGTTTTTATGTGCCTTTTAACACTAAGGATATGGCGATCATTCCTAATTATAAAGGCAATAAATCACTTGTGCTTACTGCAAACAATAACTTTCGAGTGATGGCTTCTGAGTTTTAGGAAGACGGAAGTCCGAAGACCGAAGACGGAAGTTCTCGTTTAACGTGAAACACGATAGAGGGAAACACGGTAGTGGAAAACTTCGGACTTCCGTCTTCGGACTTCCGTCTTCTCTATCCCAACAAACAACCAGAATACCAAACATAAGCCATGCTGACAAGTGCCACCAAGTTAGAGAGTAAACCAAACAACTTCATTTGATTTAAGGTGTATCGAGACGTTTTATAAATGAAAAACAAATCTAGTATCAGCCAGATCAAACCAATACCAAGCATACCTGCAAAAAGATATTCTTCAAAGTAGATCAGAAGTAAGCTGACCTCAGTGGCTACAATTCCAATAATTAATAGTTTGGTATTTTTCATGCCCCAAATAGTAGCGGTAGTTTTTCTTCCTGCACTTCTATCAGGTTCTATATCCATCACCTCACCAATAAGATGGGACTGTATTGCAAATAAGAAAAGATAAGCATAGGTAACTGTCGGAAGTGGCTCCACTTGATTGACAATGATGCTAAACGGTGCAATCAACAAATAACCAATCTGACAGAGCAACTCAAGGGGCGGACGTGAACGTAACCCGTTTTTTGGTAAGTTGTACAATCCATTAATCAAAATCAATCCTGTAAATAACAGCAGCATTTTCGGACCACCGATCCAAATAAAATAAGGCATGCAAAGCAATTGAACAACTAGGATTACTTTCCATAATTCCTTTAACTGGGTAGCACTTCCTTTGGCTCCAAACCAATAATTTCCTTTTCGCGGATTGGCTGCATCGGTTTCTTGGTCAACCATGTCGTTCCACCCATACACTAAAAAGTTAAGCGGGAAAGTGATATAGGCAAAGCCAAGCCAGAAGTTGGTACTCTGCCAAATATCCATCTGGCTAGTAGGTAATAGGTATAGCCAAATTGTTGCGAACCAAAGTCCCGGTCTAGATATCTTTAACCAGAAAAACAATTTATTGAGCATTACTAAATTTAATTAGTGAATGATAAAGGTTGATAAACTGGAGCACAAGATAGGAGGACTATTTTATAAACTTCCTAATTGAGGTGATAGAAATTGATTTGATTCTAATTTAGAAAGGAGAGCGTTTGTAAAAAAAAGGCACCTTGTCGGAGAGACAAGGTGCCGCAAGTCAGCTATCGGGTTCCAATTACTTTCCACCTTGGATGGTGGAACGCATAAGAAGATCTTCATCCTGAATGTTAGTTTGCTTATCGGAGTTGACAACCTTTTCAACACCATAATTTTGAAGCAATCGCTCAGGATATTTCTTTGTTAGTTTTTTGAACACATCTAATGTGTGATCAATATCTTCAGCTGTGTGATTATAGGTCGCTACCATTCTAATGAGGCAGGTTCCTTTTGGCACAACCGGATAGAAGACTAAATAACTAAAAACACCATTGTTTCTTAAATCCATTAATACTTCAAACCCTTCATCGGTAGAACCGATTATTTGAATTGGAGTAATCGGACTTTCGGGTTCACCAATGTTGATCCCTAATTTTCTTAAACCACTTTGAAATCGAACGGTATTGTTCCATAGCTTTATACGTCTACCGGGTTCCTTTCTAAGTAATCTTAAATTATTTTGAGCTGGTAAAAGTTGACTTAAAGGGATAGTACGCGAGAAAATTTGAGACCGCGTATTATATCTTAAGTAATCAATAGTTGTTTTGTCAGCTGCTACAAAAGCTCCAAGACTTCCAATAGCTTTTGTAAAAGTAGCAACGTAAATATCTACCTCGTCTTCTACATCTTGTTCCTGTGCAGCTCCTGCTCCACTGTGTCCGAGTACACCAAAGCCATGGCTGTCGTCAAGTAATATGCAGAAATCATATTTTTTCTTTAATGCGACTATTTCTTTCAACGGAGCCTGCTCTCCATGCATACTGTAAACACCATCTATGATAACTAGTATACTTCCTGTCTCAGGGTTGTGTCGTTTTAAAGCTCGTTTGATTTGAGTCTCTAAGTGAGCGACACTATTGTGTCTAAAAGAAAATTTTCTACCGTTATGTAATCTTATTCCATCAATAGAGCAAGCGTGGACAGCTTGGTCATAAATAATGGTATCATGTCTGTCGGTCAATGCATCTATAATAGAGCAGATTCCCGCGTAACCTAAGTTAAGTAAGTAAGCTGCATCTTTATTTACAAAGTCGGCAAGCTCTTCTTCAAATTCGGAATGATGTTTTGTTTCACCAAAAGCAACGCGCGTTGCGTGTGGGTAAGCTGAACCATATTTTTCAGTTACCTCGGAAGCTAATTGCTTGCTTTCTTTGTTGTTCATTAAGCCCAAGTAGTCATTTACGCACCATACAACAGTTTCTTTGTCTTCGAAAGTCATGCGGCTTGAAATTTCTCCGTTTAATTCTAAGTGGTGAAATCGGCCTCTGTTGTCTTGATAGCTTTGTAGTTCAGATACCCGATTTTTCAATTTTTTTGAGAGGTTCATAAGTTTGTAGTTTTTTTCAAGTAATTGGATTCTAAAAAATTCCTATATACAAATAGATGTAGGAGTAAGCCCGATAATACTTGTTAATTGAATGGTAGGTATGAGTAGACTCAATAGAGATAGTGAGTCTGAGCATAAATCACAGAAAATAACTGACAAATATTCAGGGTCCACCCGAATATAAGCCAGTTAGTAAACCTGTGAGTTTAAATGTAATTTCGTTAGCTGATTCGATAACTTTTACATCTCATTCAGATTAACCGGCGTATTGTTTTTTTTTAGCGACTGATTGTTATCGATATATATTTTTCACTTTTCTTTGAAAAAGTATGATATCGTCCCGATTGCCTTATAAAGGTATATCATGAAATATTTGAAAATCGTAACAAAATTTGTAAATTTAAGACAGGTATTTAGAAGTATATTGATAAGGTTTTTTTACTTGT
>CALGLS010000571.1 GCA_937959375.1 uncultured Saprospiraceae bacterium | reverse complement strand
ATCGTTGAATTCGGAATTTTGATTTTCCCCTTAACACGGTAGAAGGCAAAAATCAACGATTCAAAATTCAGAATTCAACGATTCAAAATTGCTCAAATTTAATAATATACACCTGAGTTACAAGTTATGTATATACGGTAGGGCGTCAAGCCAGGCAGGCTGTCAGGAAACCACGTCAAGAGAGAGACAAAATCTAAATCTCCAACATGCCAGCCAACTGTTCTACAGAAGCCACCGCTCCCTCCATCTTCCCAGAATGATGCTCCGAAGTTTCCGCCCCCGCAAAAATCAATTGCCCATCAAACCAAGCCTTCTTATAATACGGATGGCCATTATTTTGATGTGGATGCGGATCAATCGAATGCGGTTGCGTAGTAAATTTTTCATCCGCCCAATTCAAATCTTCATAAGTCAAAAAGTCATTCGCAACTTCACCAAAAATCCCCACCAGTTGCGCAAGCACTTTTTGCTGCCGCTTCGCTTTCGGTAGATGATGCAAAGTCGGATTTAAAAATCCACCCAAAGCAAATTTTGTCAACTCAACATTACAATGATCATGAAGCTCTTTCATCGCTCCCGTTTGTGAAAATAGAGCACCCGAAAGATTCGCCTCTCTCCAAAATGGCTTTGCATAAGTCAGCATCACTTTTACAGAATCCTTCATCCAAGTATGCGTCTGTTGCGCTACCTTCATGAAATTCGGTGGCAATTTCGGTTGTGTGTAAATGGTATTAACAAACAACTTTGGAGGCAAACAACAAATCACTTGATTTGCTTCAAATTCGCTCTCTTGTGTTTTTACAATGACACGATCTCCTCCAAAAATAATACGCTCCACCTGCTGATTCAAAAGTAATTCTTTATCCGATAATTGATCCGCTAGTTGCTCAATGAGTTTCCCCGTTCCTCCTGAAATCCGATAGCTAGGTAGCTGGTTCGGAAATTCAATCTGCTGCATCGGAGCTCTCGGTGCCGGTTCATAAAAGGTAGCCCCTTTCATGTATTGTATAAAGGCTGGTATCTTCAACTCATATAAAAGCTTAGCAAGATGTTGATGTTCTCGTTGAAACCAAGTAGCACCCATTTCAATTGGAGCTGTCGTTTCACTTTCAAGTGTCAATATTCTACCGCCCACACGATCCCTTGCTTCCAACACAAGTACACTAGCTCCTTTAATTTTTAATCGATAGGCCATCAGTAAACCTGATAATCCTCCTCCGATAATGATTGTTTTCTTTGCCACCTGTTTGTTTTTATTAAATATTTTTGCTTGCGCAAAATACGGATAATCTGTGATTAAATTAGTTAACCAGTTGGAGGGAAGTTTTGATGAGTTGTGATCGAAGAAAGAGTTGAACAAAAGTTGAACTGAATAAAAGAGTTGTCATCCCGAGCGTAGCCGAACAAAGATTGAGTTAAATAAAATAAGTTGTCATCTCGAGCGTAGTCGAACAAACATTGAGTTGAATAAAATAAGTTGTCATCCCGAGCGTAGTCGAATAAACATTGAGTTGAATAAAATAAGTTGTCATCCCGAGCGTAGTCGAGGGAAGACCAACACCCACGGGAATTTCGAGCGATCTAGCGTAAATTAGCTGAGGTAGTAAGTCGAGAAATCTATCTTTGGATAGCGGTGTATTTCTCGGATGCGCTCGGGATGAGAAGAGACCTTTAGATTTCAGTTGCTTGTTCGGCAACACTCAGGATGATGAGGAACTAAATAGATCACCACATAACAAAAAAAAACGGACCATGCAAAGCACAATCCGTTTCCCCTCAGTAATTTAATTACTGAAAATAATTCCTATTAAATCCTACTGAAACACTCGAATATAATCCACAATCATACGCTGAGGAAACACCGTGCTCCCATCAGGAGAACCAGGCCAGTTACCGCCAACCGCAACATTGAAAATGAAAAACATTGGATTTGTTAATTCAGCTAATGCAGGATCAGTTGTACTTAATACATGATATTGTTGATCGTCTATATACCATTTGATAGAAGTTGACGTCCATACAATAGAGAAGACATGAAATTCATCATTAAGAATTCCAGCACCTAGCGAAGTGTTATTACCAGCTGATACATGCTCTTGGTTCACGTCAGCCCAGTGCGCAGTACCATAAGTAGTTGCTGCTTGATGCCCAACCATCTCCATGATGTCAATCTCACCACATCTTGGCCAGCTAACACTTGAGATATCAGCACCTAGCATCCAAAGGGCAGGCCATATTCCTTGTCCGTAAGGAATGTTCGCACGAATGTCAACACGACCATACTGAAATTCAAATTTATCTTTAGTTATCATTCTGGAAGAGGTATAATTTCTACCAGCAAAGTTTTCCGCTATTGCTTCTATCACAAGATGTCCATCGACTATACTTGTGTTTTCTTCACGGTAATATTGTAATTCATTATTACCCCAGCCATTACTGCCAGTTCCCATTTCATGGGTCCAGTTGTCATCATCAAAAGTATCAAACTCATCTTGCCAGATTAAACTCATTCCTAGATAACTATCCGGAGTAGTATAACCTGTTTCAGGAATCGTTACTTCAGTAGTAGATCCATCATCGTTTCTGATTGTGATGTTGGCCGATTTGTTGCCAGTAGAAGCACCTGTTACATCTGAAAGTGTCAAAGTGAAAACTTTATTACCTGCAGGAATATTATCACCTTTAATGGTTAGTATAATTTCTTTCTCTGTTTGACCTATTTGGAAAACCAAAGCAATTGGATTTGGCAAACTATAATCAGCCCCAGCGCTTGCAGAAACATCTGTTGCAGTGACCGTTGCTGTTACCTCTTTCGTTGCAGCTTTGTTTAGTCTAACAAAAAGAGACACCGTATTATCAGCGTCGCCTTCATCAAAGGTTTTATCTTCCACAGAAACAGTAGTGGTATTGATCGGAGGAACGAAATCGTCTTCGGTATTGCAACCAAAAAATAATAAAGCTAGACAGATAGTTAGTAAGGTTCGCATATTGAGATTGTTTTTTAAAAGCTTCATAATTGTGCAATTTAGTTGCAATGAATGGTAAATGTAAAGTGGTGTTGACTTATTTCTACTCCTTTGTCAAATGGATAACAGAAAAACAACGTTTACTAAACTTCAAAAGTTTAGTAAACGTATGTTTT
>CALGLS010000570.1 GCA_937959375.1 uncultured Saprospiraceae bacterium | reverse complement strand
TGCTCCACCTAAGTAATTACAAAAAAGAGTTTAGTGAGTAGCAAAATAGCGAGTACGAAAAGCGCCTTTAGGTGCGATCCCCCGTTTGTTGAGTCACGACTTAAGTATACACAGTAGCTGCTGACTAGGCAAATTCCGTCTTCGGTCTTCGGATTTCGGTCTCTTCCACATCCCCTTCTTTCCATCAATAAAAACCCTATCTTTGCCATCTAAAATTTACAAAATGGCACTTACAAATATATGGACCGGCTCTGATCATTATCTATGCGATGCAGAACTTGCACAAGCTTTTCACATGGCACGTGTACTAGGAATGCCGCTACTGATTGAAGGCGAACCGGGAACGGGTAAAACAGAACTTCCAATTCAATTTTCAAAGGACAACGATTTGGAGCTATTTATTTTTCCGGTTGGTTCCAAAAGTACCTTGGAGCAGTTTGTTGCGAAGTTTGATCATGTCAAATATTTGAGAGATTCGCAGGTGGAGGTTTTGAATGCGCAGCGAGAAGAGAAAGGTTTGGATCCGCTTAGTACAAGTGGTCGAAGTACAGAAGTGTTGGATGACTATGTGATGATGGGACCAGGAGCTAAGGCATTTAGCAAGCCGCATTCTGTTTTGTTGATTGACGAAATTGATAAGGCACCACGAGAATTTCCTAATGATTTACTTTTTGCGCTAAGCCATCGAAAATTTATTTTACCAGAGTCTGGAAAAGTAATTGAAGTTTCGGAAGAAGAGATGCCAGCGATTGTAATCACAAGTAATCGTGAGCAGGAATTACCAACCGCTTTTAAAGGCCGTTGTATTTATCATTACATCAGTTTTCCAAGTGCACAAATGATGTTGGAAATTATGCGCAAGCATTTTCCAGATGCAGATGACGAACTTGTTGAGAAATGTATTGGACTATTTTACCAACTTCGAAATCTTGGTTTGGAACGAGCACCCTCTACTCGTGAGTTATTAAACTGGTTTAAATACCTACAAACTTTTTCAAAATCTGAAGCCTTAGCAAAAATCAGTGCTAGAGAGGGTATGGGTATTTTGGTAAAAACAGAAAACGATTTAAAACGAGTGAAATAGATAGAGAAGTTGTTTAAAAAGACTAGGCATATTCTGGCATTTCTACTTGAGTCGTTTTATTTGTATTGTTGTTTTCATTCACTTCATTTGGAAAAGACATGAAAAACTTAGTCCCTCCTGTGAGTACCGGTTCAAACCAAATTTTTCCATTGTATTTTGAAACGATGTTTTTACAAATCGTCAGACCAATTCCATTTCCATCAAAGCTCCCGTCATTTTTATGTAATCGTTGAAATAAATTGAATACTTTATTTTCATATTCCTTTTTCATTCCAATACCATTATCTTCTACAGTAATTACCGTTTCTTTACTCGTCTTTAAAACATCGACAACAATCTTCGGATCCTTTTCGCAAAATTTCAATGCATTCCCAATAAGGTTTTGCATGAGTTGTTTTAGATGAACTTTATTGATAATCAAATCCGGCGTTGTTTCAGGAAAAACAAGGTTTGCATTTTTTTCTGCAATGCTTGCGCTAAAGTCTAACACCACATTTTCTATAACGTTTCGAATATTAATTTTCTCATCACCTTTCTTTTGTGAACTAATCGTTGAGTACTCTAATAAATCTTTCAGCAAATTATTCATTCGCTTAGCTCCTTCTTTTACAAAAGTCATATATTCATTTGCCTCTTCATTAAAATCTTTTCCATATCTACGTTGAAGTAAATTGATAAAGTTTCCAATGTTTCTAAGGGGCTCTTTCAAATCGTGTGCAGCCACATAAGCGTATTGACTCAAAACTTCATTGGATTCAATCAACTGAACATTTTGATTTTCGATCTCAGCATTCTTTTTTACCAATTTAGAATTTGACTTTGCTTTTAGTCGGTTATTGTACATCAAGGCTCCAAAAAGAAAGGTCATCAATAACATACTGCTAATAAAGAGCGTCGTTTTTTGTCGAAACTTTAATGCTTGAATTTCTTTATCCGATTTTTCAGAATCATATTTAAACTGCAGTTCTGCAATGTTTTTATTCTTATTTTCTCCAAGAAGTGCATCTTTAATGGCAATTGACTTTTCTAAATACCTCAAAGCAGATTCGTAATCACCTTCTGCAGTAAATAGTTGGTACAATTTGTAATTATTCTTTTCAGACAAAACTCGATATTTGTGTTGAGTCGCAATATCCAAACTCCTGAGATATGCCTCTTTTGCTTTCACTGGCTGATTGAGTTTCTGATAAAGATCCCCTGCCCTTCTCTCCAATTGAGCAATGTCTTGGTTGGCCATACTACCTTCAAGTTTACGTCCTTTCTCTAAATATTCCTGAGCAATATTAAAAGAACCTTGTTTTAGGTAAACGTCAATGATATGAATAATGGCCTGTCCCATTTCAGCTTTACGTTGAAGTGATTCATATTTGAGATAGGCAGCTTGTAATTTTTCAAGTGCCTGATTGTACTGGCCTGCATTATTTAAGATAGCTCCATAATCTACCATCACATTTGCCAAGCGAGATGAATCTCTTAGCTCTAATGTCATTTGATAAGCTCTGTCAATATTTGTCAAAGAACCTTTAGAGTCCCCAATTTTCAGATAAGTATTAGAAATATTTTGTAGAGAAATGATAACATCTCCTTTAGTACCATGGTCCTCAGCAATCGCCAATGACTTGAAATAGAAGACAATCGCTTGTTCGAAATTACCAATCGTTTCATATAGGTAACCAAGTCCATGATAACTGTATTCTATCATAGTCAGGTTATTCGTTTGCTTAGCAAGATCTAAGCATTTGTTGTGATAAATTCTCGTTTGTTGATACTGAGCAGCTTTTCGATTAGCTATCGCCAAATCGTTGTAAAGACTCAATTGATAGGACTCATCATTATTTTTTTCTGCGACTTCAAGTCCTGTAGTATACTCATCAATCGCTAGTTCCAACTTATTATTTTGTTCGTAGATATACCCTTGTTCCCTGTGAATAAAACAAATACCTTTTATATTATCAGAATCCTTTATTAAAGCTTTAGCTTGATTGCAAAAGTCAATAGATTTTTCCAAATCTTTATTTGCCCATTCACTTGCCTTTACCATTAGTTCTTTGTAGGTCAATGATGTATCGTCATTGTCAGATGGTTCAGGTGAAGCAATAGCATTATTCGACAAAAGGCCCACCATTAGAATGATAAAGCTTATTGATAACGTTTCGGAGAAGGATAGACTAGTTTTCAAAATATACTATTTTTAAAATGTAGGGTTAATAAAAATGGATTGACTCTAGTTGAGTTCAATCCATTTTCAATTTCATGCTTTCAATACAATCAGCCTCCCGTACCTGTTTCAGTCCGTTTGTCATGATCTTCTTTCCCTTTCGCACCTCCTTT
>CALGLS010000569.1 GCA_937959375.1 uncultured Saprospiraceae bacterium | reverse complement strand
CATCATTGGCTCTGGACCACAGATGAAGTATTCGTCGATTGTATTTGCATCAAAAAGGAAGCGAGAAAACTGAGCTACTTTTTCCTTGGTGATATAGCCATTGAAAATTTCAGTTTCTAATTTCTCTTGACTAAAAATATGGTATATCCTAAAACGATTGAGATAGGTGTTCTTCAATGCTTCAATCTTCTCGTGAAAGATGATGCTGTCCCCTCCTCTATTTGCATAGAAAAGCGTAAAAGTGCTTTCTGGCTCGATCTGAAGTACCGTTTTCAAAATAGAAATAATAGGTGTGATACCACTACCTCCTGCAAAACCGATATAGTTTTTGGCTTGACCAGCTTTAACTTCAGTATAGAATTTTCCCATTGGAGTCATCACGTCAAGGGTATCTCCTACTTTCAATACTCTGTTGGCAAATGTTGAAAATCGGCCTCCTGGCACCTCTTTAATTGCTACACGAAGTTCTTCATCAACTGGACTAACGCAAACAGAATAGTTTCGACGCACTTCTTCTCCATTGATCGTAGCTTTTAGAGTAAGGTATTGACCTTGGATAAACGTATAGGCTCCTTTAAGTTCTTCAGGTAATTCGAAAGCTACACTTACCGCGTCTTGGGTTTCGCGATGGATATCTTTGACCTTTAGTGGATGGAATTTAGGCATTTGCTATTTTTCTAATTTAGAAACGAACGATCGTTCGTGTGCAAATATAAGGGGAATTTACTTTATATGCAAGAGAGGGAAGAAATTGGAAGGACTTGGAACGCTGCTCAAAGCGCAGGATAGAAGGTTTTCAGTCTTGTTGGGTAGGACTGAAACTAAAAAAGTGCATTCCGAAACAAATCGAAATGCACTTCCCGGTAGGAATAAATTCTTATAAATTATAGACCGTTAACAAAACGCATCAACTTACCTTTAAGGTTAGATGCCTTATTGCTATGAATATTGTTACTTTTAGCTAATCTGTCAATCATGCTGACCACTTTAGGCAAAAACTTTTGAGCTTCCGCTTTATCGGTTAGATCGCGCAATTTTTTTATAGCCGTACGAGCTGTCTTCTTATAATAACGATTATGTAATCGTTTCTTCTCATCTTGACGAGCTCTTTTCTTTGCTGATTTATGATTTGCCATACCTTAAAGTATATATAGTATTATTTTAAAAAATAGTCATTGGATTTCTCCAAAGTGACCGCAAATTTAAGGCTTTTTTTCCTAAAAAGGAAACATTTTTTGAAAAGAAGTTCTCTTAAATGAAAATAAATACGGACTATCTAGCAATTTTACCTGCATAGTTTAGAAAAATCAACGATATTTGACCTCAAATTGTAACTATCTGTATTATTCTATCGAATACAATTGATAGAAACAATCAACTTTGATAAGCGAAGTTGTTTAATACTTCAGCTAAACAACCATAAATTAACACCTAAAATCTTAAGTAGCTGCCAATTTCACTGGCCATACTACGATCATAAACACAGTAAAGATGAGTGATTATTCCTACGTTTTCAATGCCCACCCTACCTTCATCGAATCGATGTACAAGCAGTACCAGCAGGATCCTAGTTCTGTAGAAGATGGTTGGAGAACCTTTTTCCAAGGATTTGAGTTTTCTTCTAAAATGAATGGAGCTTCTAACGCCAATGGAGCCGCTACTGCCAATGGAAGCAATGGCCAAGCAGTTAGCTCTAGCAAAATTGACAAGGAATTTGGGGTTCAGTCTATTATTCATGGCTTCCGAAGCCGTGGACATTTATTGTCGACTACCAATCCTATTCGAGATAGAAGGGATCGACGACCACACCTTGATCTTGGAGATTATAATTTGAGCGAAGCTGACTTAAATCAAAAATTTGCCGCAACCGAGGAAATTGGTCTGAAAGGAGGAACACTTCAAGAGGCACTTGATAAATTACGTAAGATATACTGTGGCACCATCGGTTTTGAATATGCTCACATAGAAGATCGCGAAAAGCGAATGTGGTTGCGCAACAAGATTGAGAATCGCCCTTTAGACGGAAGTCATGGACTAAGCACCGAAAAGAAAACTCGTATTCTTGAAAAGCTAAACGGAGCTGTTGGATTTGAAAATTTCCTACACACCAAGTACATTGGTCAAAAGCGTTTTTCTTTAGAAGGTGGTGAGACAACAATTGCGGCGCTTGACGCAATTATTAATAAAGGTGCCGAAGATAAGGTAGAAGAAGTTATCATTGGTATGGCGCACCGTGGTCGTTTAAATGTTCTTGCCAACATAATGGGTAAAACCTATGAGCACATCTTCAACGAGTTTGAAGGTACTGCCCTACCCGACCTAAGTAATGGAGATGGAGATGTAAAATATCACCTTGGATATTCTTCTCAAATAAAAACGCCTTCTGGCAAAATGGTACATCTTAAATTAGCTCCAAACCCTTCTCACCTTGAAGCAGTGAATACTGTAGTAGAAGGTTTTGCAAGAGCTAAGGCAGATATACTTTACGAAAGTGATTATGATCGCATTCTTCCGATATTGATTCATGGTGATGCAGCGATTGCTGGTCAAGGTATTGTTTATGAAACGGTGCAGATGAGTCAACTCGATGGTTATTATACAGGTGGTACCATTCATTTTGTGATTAACAATCAAATTGGTTTTACAACTGATTTTGAAGATGCGCGTTCATCAACTTATTCAACGGGTGTTGCCAGCTTGGTACAAGCACCTGTTTTCCATATTAATGGTGATGACCCTGAAGCTGTAATTTTTGCGGTTGAGTTAGCGACTGAATATCGTCAACGTTTCAATAATGATGTATTCATCGATATGGTTTGTTACCGTAAGCATGGACACAATGAAGGTGACGATCCTAAGTTTACACAACCCGAGATGTATAAGTACATCGACTCTCATAAGAATCCAAGAGAAATTTATTCTGCACAGTTGATTGCTAAAGGTGATGTTGAGAAAGCAATTGCAGAAAACATGGAAAAGACGTTTTGGGCAGACCTGCAAGATCGCTTAGATAAGATTAAACAAAAGCCATTACCTTATCAGCATCAAGAACCAGAGCTTGCTTGGAAAACGATGAAGAAAAAGACTACTGATAAAGATTTTGAAAGTAGTCCTCCAACAGGTATCAAAAGGAAAACGGTTGATCAGATTATCAAACACTTGATGACGATACCTCAAGGTTTTTCTCCTTTAGGAAAAGTCAATCGTTTGATGAAAGGCAAGCAAAAATTACTAGATAAAAACCAGTTGGACTGGGGAATGGCTGAATTGATCGCTTATGCTTCTATTTTGCTAGAGCAAAAAGATGTACGAATGAGTGGCCAGGATGTGAAACGTGGTACCTTCTCTCATCGTCATGCAGTATTTAATGATTCTAAAACTTTTGAAGCTTATAACCGAATCAATTCTATTGAAAAGAAGCAAGGTAAGTACAGAATTTTTAATTCGTTCCTTTCTGAATTTGGTGTGCTTGGTTTTGAATATGGCTACTCACTAGCCTCTCCAAATTCTTTAGTAGTTTGGGAAGCACAGTTTGGTGACTTTTATAATGGTGCTCAAACAATGGTGGATCAATTCATCACCGCAGCAGAAAGTAAATGGCAGCGTATGAGCGGCTTGGTTATGTTGCTTCCTCATGGTTATGAAGGTCAAGGACCGGAGCATTCAAGTGCTCGATTAGAACGTTTTTTACAGCAGTGTGCTGAGAACAACATTACAGTTGCTAACATAACAACACCGGCAAACTTCTTCCATGCTTTGCGTCGTCAATTGGCTCGTCCTTTCCGAAAGCCGTTGATTGTGATGTCTCCAAAATCTTTGTTGCGTCATCCGCAGTGTGTATCTCCAATTGATGCTTTTGAAGATAAGAAAGAGAATGTTTTCCAAGAGACTTTTGACGATCCAGAAATTACTACGGCTGCAGCTGCAAAGAAAGTGAAACGTGTTCTTTTCTGCTCAGGAAAAATCTATTTTGACTTGCTTAAGCGCAAAACTGAGACGAAGCGTGAAGATGTTGCGATTGTTCGTTTAGAGCAGTTGTATCCATTCCCAAGAAAACAGATGGATGCTATATTCAAAAAGTACAAGCAAGCTGAATTGGTTTGGGTACAAGAAGAAGCAGAGAACATGGGTGCTTGGAATTTTATTTTATCCATGTGTCCTAAGCAAGGCTTCGAAGTTGCTTCGCGAAAACGTAGTGCTTCTCCGGCTACAGGATTTAAGAAGGTACATGATCGTGAGCAGATTGAGGTAGTGGATAAGGCTTTTGGATAATTAATTTTAGACAAAAGTTCTCATCTAACTTGTGACCTGATAATAAAAAAGGCTCTGGTAATTTACCAGAGCCTTTTTTGTGTTTAATTTTACCTCAACTACGGTGTGTGATTTTTCATTCACCAAGGAGCTATTTCAATCTCTATCCTCAATCGTAGTTTTCAACGCAGAGATGCAGAGTCGACCTATAAACGAAACAGGACGTAAGAGCTCGCTGAGGGATATTATTTTGCTCCCGCAAAATAATATTTCCAACGTAGGTTGTCAGTTAGCAACCACCTGTATATTACTGGTAGCCTAGTCTATAATTTAATCACCGATAGTTTCACTCGAGAAAAACGGCCATCGCTTTTTTCTAACTCCATGATGTAGTTACCTCCGGGCAGATGCGTTAGATCAATTGAGAAATTATTAATCCCTTTATCTAAGCCTTCCAAGTCAAAGTTTTTGACTACAAGACCTTGCATTGAGATTACTCTAACACTAGCCTTTGAATCATTTGAGTCATTTTCATACACGACATTCACTTCTACCCCCTTCTCAACAGGATTAGGATAAACACTCAAGAAATCTCCAACTTCGCTACCGCAATCGCTAGGACGTAATGACAAGATTGGTGAGTACTCAAACACTCCGTCATAATCTACCTGCTTCAAACGATAATACAATTCTTTATCCTTCTCTTTGATTGGATCAAGGTGGTAATAGGTGTTTCTGTCGACAGAAGTACCTTTTCCAAGCACTCGATTAATTACTTGAAAGTTAACACCATCTACACTTCGTTCTAAATCGAAATAATGATTATTTGTTTCACTAAATGTTTCCCATTGTAAATGAATGTTGCAACCTTCTTCAGTTAAACGGAAGTCCGCTAACTCAACCGGTAGTGGTACATTCGTCATCTTATCATATGGAAATTGATCCAAACCTGCCACCTTATCTGCCATACTTTCTATTGCGTCGCAATAACAATTTTCATATTCAGGAACGATCAAGGCAACCACTCCTTTTGTAGGATCACAAGTTGCAACAAAACTTCCGACCAAGGTATCTCTAGTTCCTGATTGGAAGATTCCAAAAAGTGTATCACTTGCAACAGCCGATCCGATGATATCGTCGCCTGTTCCATTCAAACAATAGAACTCAATGATGACATCGTTTTCAGTATCTAAGCCAGCATTCATCAATTCTATTTCATATTCATAAATGTAGGGTGATGAACCTGAAGGCGCCTTCAAACTTAGTAAAGCAAGATCTAAAACTGGCTTCTCAAAAGAGACCGTTGCTGACGATAATCCTGTTACAACATCTGTGCTACCACAAGCAGGTCCTCCACTACAAGGTACACCAACTAAAGTACTGATACTTTTCAGAGCAACAACTTCATTATTCCCGCAAGCTCCTCTTCCGCTAGTGGCTACATCAAAATCAAATTCAATCGTTCCTGATTCTCCACTTGGATAAGCAAAGGATGCTACTTCTAATCCACTTACAATGGTTGATCCAATATAAACCGGACATTTACCCGGTGTTTGACAAACATAACCAGCGCCATAAGTCATTCCTTCTGGCAATGTCACTTGAAGTGTATCTGTAGTTCCAGTAGAGCCACCAGTAATTAATATTTCAACTTGCAATGTTTTACTATCATTACAACCCTCAAAATTTGTGTTGGGTGCAACACTATTGGTTATATAAGTATAGTAAGGGATTGCCACTCCATCAATGTTTAATGGAAAACTATTGACTTGCTCTCCACTACCAGCCGCAGCTCCACCACAGGGCGCATCACCATTAACAACAGCAACAAATTGATCACCAGAACTTAGTTCACAATTCGATTGCATTTCCCAACGAAGAATAAACTCGTTTTGAGTTGAATTACTTGTTCCTGCTAATGCTTCTCCATTACCAAAGTTGGTAGGATCTAGATCTGCAAGACTAAGGGTCCATGTTGAAGTAGAACTACCACTTGCTGCGACTAGAGCAGCCTCTGCTGCTGCACCTATTGATCTTGGTACATTCACTGGGTCAATTCCTTCTACTTCTATTGTTGCAGAACCAGGCACATAAGAAAGCGCTGCTCCTCCTGTTGGTATTTTTAGATCGACATTAACGTTGTACAAGAAACCAGGCTGTGCATTTACAATTAAAATTTCAGCTGGAAAATTGGTACACATATCTATCGTTGAAAGGCCGTAATCCCCTCCTGTTGGTGCAGACGGATCAACAGGCGTATCGGCTAATGCTGTGATCGTTGTAGAAATTTGTGCATTTTGTGGAAGCACATAAACCTCATTTTGAGCGCCACATCCTTGAACCTCATTCGTTGCTGGATATTCAGAGCATGACCAACCGTGTACGATTGAAAGTGCGTCTGTATCACAAGCGGTGAAGTGAGCAAAGATTTCGATATCTGTACATTCTCCATTATCTAAGGCTCCAACTTTTACATATTTTTCCCCAGTCGGAGTCGTGCTCATTACGAGCATTGTATCAACTCCTCCCGTTACGTCTAAAACACTGTCAATTAATATTTGCCCTGAACCAGACTCTAGTAAAACCCAGTTGTAATTGATATCCATATCACTGGTACTGTTACAAATACTTACAGTCCATGCTACCGTATCTCTGTATGAGGGTACTGACTGATTGAGAGGTGTAATGGTCATCGTTGGCGGCTGATAATAAACAGTACCTGCATTGTCGCTTGAAGTTGCTGCAATATGCTTGGTAGTATCAGTTAAATAAGTATATTCTTTAAAGTATGCCGTATAGTTTAATCCACTCAATCCTGTTTGAGCTAAACAATTTGGCAAAAGTTCAACTTGAATTCTCGGACTAAACGTATTCGCTTTATCAAAATCTTTAAAGCTAGGTGGCCGCTTAATTAAAAGTGTTCGATCTGCACGCAGCTCATAATCGCTTGCCGCCAATGTGCTAGCATTATACCATTTCACTTCACCGACATCAAAACCTAATGGAATACTCACTATCGCAGAATCAATTTGTGAAACGGGACGATATTCATTTGGGTGGTCATCGTCTGTTTGTGCGTTATGTGTTAGGTAAAAGTATTGGAAAACCGAGTTACAACCTTCTGTAGTACTTTGAAAGTCAGAAGCTGATATCTTAACTCTTTCGTAAGAGAGTTGACTTCCCCATGAATTACAACTGACTTCATCCGTATTCGCATCATAAAGAAAGAATCTGCTTCTAAAGTTATTTACCTGCCATTTAGAAGATACTGTCATTGTATTTTTAATAATAAACTGAGCGTCAAACATAATCGTATCTGCATCATAAGCTGGTGCTCCTCCATTTCCTTGTCCGTATTCATAATTGGCATCAATTAGATTTCGATAAGAGGACAGATCAAAAACCACCTCATAAGTACTATTTGGCAGATTCGTAATGGTAGGCGCTCCCGTAAGGGGAAAAGTATAATTAGTCGTTCCTGAATTATACTCCCCATCTACGTCAACGATAGTAATCTCACCTCCGATGTAGTCAAAAATATTTCCACCATTTTCTGTTGTATACTCGAAGCGGAGATAAAGATTATCTGTCACCGTATCTGACATTACCCCAACTGTATTAAATGAAACGGTATCATATGGGTAAACAAAATCTTTAACAATATCTGGATCATTGAGATCAACCAAAGCGGTTTTAGTATTATCCGTCCATGATTCTGAAATCCTATTGGTAGAAAAACTCAATGGCGTAACTCCAGTACAAGGAGCTGGACAGTGCGGAACAATATTGGCGTCGTAGCAATGCATCTCTTTAATAAAACAAGTATCGGTTCCATTTTTACAAAGATAGGTTGTTTTAAACGGCAGCACTATTGGGTTGGCACCATCCCAATTATCACATGAAAAAGTAAGTGGAAAATTAGTCCAGTCATAAGCATACTTTCCAGTGACGATAACTGTGTCGTTGCTAACATCATAAATAAGTGGGTCATACCCCGATTCCATTGAAAGTCCTGCTGGTAAAACAATTGTTGTAATCCAATCCATGCTTGCTGAAGTGAGCGCACTTGCTCCATCACAATACATTGTAGAATGTAAATGTGGCATTATCCCAACACTTATGTTATCTGCATCCTCAATATCAGTAGGAAAATCAACAAACGTAGAGTTATTATAATCCTTAATTGTATTGGTGTAATTAAATTGTTGACGAATAGGTGACATTAAAGTACCACATTGGTTGTGCCAGCTAATGTCTGCTGAGATATGTTCCCAACGTGTATAATCTGCTCTACCAAGTCCACATGTTGGATCTAAAGGAATCATGTAAGCACCATAGCTAATCGTCAAAGAATCACCTCTCGCCAAATCATCAAAGAAACCATCTCCATCAAGATCATCTAAACCTCCCGGACCATCTGGGTCGGAAGAAAAATGATTAGGAGGTAAATATGGTACCAAACCTTCAACTCCTGCAATGGTCGGAAGTGTTACAGCAATTCCATTTAATTTATGGTTGATAAAGAATTTAGAATCATATCTTTCAGACCCCCACATTCGTATATTATTCAAAGTAGAGATTGGTGTATTGTTGGCTCGAAAGCCTAAGATAGCTGTAACGTCAGATGCAAAACTACCTCCTGCTGGAGTAGTTTCGGCTGAAGTATTTTCAAGCGTCACGCTATAAATAACTGTATCGCAAAAGTCTAATTTTGGAGCAGAACTGGCGACAACGGTAAGTGCAGGTGCTGCATTATTCAAGCCAATACTTGAGGCACTACTTGCTATTTGGCAACGGTCATTATAAGCACATCCCCACCAAGTAAAAAGTTCTGAAGCGATGGTATTACTGTTGCCACAATTATTAGGACTAACATTGTAAGCCAGAACAAATTCCTCATCTTTTTCGAAAAGACCATCACCATCTCCTGTTCCTGATCCGACACCATCAACTGCTGCAAGTTCTGCTGCAGTAAAATGAATGATCACAGAATCGCCTACAATAGAAATATTTCCAGAAGGAATTAAATAATTCGCTCCAGAAGGATTAATCACAAAGCCATCTACATCTAGATCACCTGCATTAAAAACATCAGCAAAATAAAATTCATCAATAGATCCGAATGAACCATTGGTAATAGACATGCTACGAGTTGAAGTACTCCCCAAGTTATTGGTTGTTGGGCTCGTACTAATTCCAGTAATACTTAAGGAAGCATAAACAATATCATAATTTGACATTCCATTTGCACTACCGTTGGAATAAGTTACTTCAGACCCAGCCTCATAAATACGAACAGTGTCTTGAAAAGTTCCTCCTCCAATTTTTGCATCCATTGCTTCGCAACTGGCAAGACGAGATATAGAAATATTAACCAACTCTCCGGATGCCAGAGCACCGATATTAAAAACTGGACGATTTAGGTTTGATAAGTTTCCTTCAACTATGGTAGCTGGCCCGTTAGCAACCACTAGAGATCCTGTTTCATAAGTAACACCAGTCCCAAGTTGAATTTCAACTTTAGCATCTGTTAGTGCTGCAGCACTATTGGTAAACTCTACAATCAACTTTCCTTGATCATAACAAGTGTTGATATTATCCGTGTAAACTGCTGGTGACGCAGGCCCCCAAGTGACGACCTGGCTATAACAAAGGCTGAGACTAAAAAACAGGAACAGTGCCCCTAAGTAGATTTTTCTTTCCATTACTATTTAGTTTTTTGAATTCTAATTACAAATCCACCTCAATGATGACATAGCAAAAAGAAGTGAATTATAGAAGGGGAGTATTGTTGCATGTTCAAGTATTATGCCATTGCGAAAAAAGTGATTTTCGTGACAGAGTGAATACAGAACAGAACAGGAAGATGGAATAGAAATCTAGAAAATATTTTTTTAATAAACGCTTACAGATACTATCACATAGAAACATATCTATATCTATTGAAACTTTATTTCAATTTATTTAATAATCAAAATTGTTAACCAATTCCAGAAGAAAGAAGTTTGGGAAAAGAAATGAGGTATATCGAGAAGTGTGAAATAGCTATAATTTAGTCCTATCGGTGCTCGAGTAGAATAGCATCACAGGCCTCATCTAACATATTATAAACTTGGTCAAAGCCATTGTCGCCATAATAAGGATCAGGTACATTCACGTTCATACCTGGCTTTGCGTAGTTCATGATGAGTTTGACTTTATTTTCTTGTTGAGGAGTGCTAGCTAGGCGGATGATATTTTGATAATTGGAGCTATCCATAGCGAGGACTAGGTCAAATTCGTTGAGGTGTGCTGCTTTGAATTGTTGGGCGCGTTGGTCTGTGATATCGATGTTGTTTTCCTTTCCAACCTTGATAGAACGTGGGTCAGGCAGTTCGCCGACATGCCAAGCGCCCGTACCTGCGGATTCAACCTCCCAGTCGAGTTGGTGTTTTTTTATCTTGTCCTTCATAATGCCTTCTGCAAGAGGAGATCTGCAGATATTCCCGAGGCAAACCATTAGTATTTTCATGGGTAGTTTTTTCATTTAGCAAAATAAGAGGTAATACTCAGGAGATAGATCTTTGCTTTTCCACCTCCTGAGTCTTCCATTAAAATTTTGGCACTAAAACATTCTTCACATCTGATAGCAAATTAAAGGTTGCTATTTTACGTTTTACTTTGCGTTCAAACTTTGGGATGATTCTGAGCAGTTCGCCAGCATAAGGTTTTTTAGCCATTTTGCCTACAAGCATTAATTTCTCACCACCGCTAAGTCCACTCATCCATTTGGACAAATCTTTTGTTATTTTGTTAATGCTTTGCTCGTTTTGATTTGAGAATTTAGTCACGTGTTTGACTGTTTTCTTTGGATTAGTATACCGGATTGATTCGCCCAATACAGATACAAAGGTCTGTGCTAGCAAATCCAATTTTTCTTCAGGAGTCGCGTTACCTGTTGCGGCAAGACTTAATGCTTGTTGATGTTGATTAAGCATCCTTGTTAGCTTAGCGCCTGTACAACTGGTTTGGAATGGTACTACTGCTAAGAGTAATATCAGGATAGTAAAGCTGAATTGTTTTTGCATGATTTGTGTTTTTAATGTTTTGAAGTCGGAAGACCGAAGAATAAGTAAATTCAATATTACATTAGACGCAAAGCAATTGCTTCGGTTACCAATTCGCACTAATGATGTCCACCTGAATTCAACACTTCCGCATCTAGCTCACCAGATGAGATCATTCCTTTGATTCGTTTTCCATCACTAATTAACGAGAAGGTCATGATCAAGGACGATACTAAAATCACATACAGCAAAATTCCTGAATCAAAAGCTTCTATCTGATGTGCCACTGGAATGGCAAAAAACAAAAGAATGGTAATCAATCCACGAGGTGCGATGAATAGCTCTGGTAATATTCCATCTTTCATAAAAAGTTTTAAAAAGATAAAACGCACTACATATAGAGCCAACAAAACTAAACCACTGATAATCGCTACATTCATATTTACCAAAGAAGAGAGTACGATTGTCATTCCAAATATCACGAAGAAAAAAGTACGTACGACAAAAGCAGTCTCTAAGGTGATGAGGTGAAACTCTCCTTCAATTTTAGCAATTGGATCATTCTCTGGAGTTAGATCATTTTTGAATATCTTGAAAAAGATAGAGTGGTTTTTCAAAGCCAAACCAAACACCAGAATAATCAATAATGGAGACAGGTGTAATAACTTTCCTGCTGCATACAAGATGAGAAGAATGGCAATCAGTAAGAACAATCGAATGTGTCCTTTCAGATCTTTAAAGAAAAAAACCAAAACATAACTCGCTACAACAGCTACCACAATGGTCAAGACAAAACTAATTGCAAATTCTGAAGCAGCTGCCTTTCCTCCTGAGTCCATAAAACTAATGAGAAAGTAAAAGAACATAATTCCCAAAATATCTGAGAACGTACTTTCGTAAATCATAAATTCTTTAGTATGCGGCAAACACTTTGTCACGGAAGGAATAATAATCGCACTCGACATAATCGACAATGGTGTTGCATACAACATGGCTTTTATAAAGTCCATTTCAATAAACTGCTGTAACACAAATGCGACTCCCAATACCGAAAAGACTAGGGCCAATAAGGCAATCAACAGCGACTTACCGATCAGGGGTAATTTCTCTTTTGACAATTCAAGATCTAATGCCGCTTCAAGTACAATCATAATTAGACCAACGATTCCCAATATCTCAAGCATGGGCATTAGATCAGGCAAGGTCAGATGCATTTTATCAAAACCTAGCTTCATTAAAATCCCTGTAAGAATGAGCATTAATACGGATGGAATACTTGTTTTTTCTGAAAGAAGATTAAACAAATAAGATAATACAATGATGACAGAAGCACCAATGATTAGTACATATGGACTAGAAAAATCCAAAGCACCAGCGAGAAAAATAGGTTGACCCATAGTTTAAGTATTGTTAATTGCAGTTCCTTTAAAAGTTTCGCTTACAAGTAAGTCATAAGCTTGTTCAAGGAATGAAGTTGTTAGCGTTTTTGTCAGAGATTAAGACGTTGTTTTTCGTTTTCGGTAACGAAACCCTAATCATCTAAAGTTCTTACAAAAGCGCGTTTTATTTTATTCGGATTATTAATTGTCTTAAAAAAATTGTTCATGAATTTTTCAATATGCTTTCGCGAACGCTTGTTCAGCAATTTAAAGTTTTTCCATTCATTTGTAATCGCATCTTTTTTGCTTCGAAATTGATCGAGATGCACATTAATTTCACTTTCAGAACAGCCACTTGCCATGAACCAACGATCCGTCACCGATTGTAATTGTAAATCCGGATTGGGGATAGCATAAGGCGCATTGACCAAGCCCGAATAATCAAAATCATAAGGAATCGTATTTATCATTTTACCATCTGAACAACTGACCAACTTCACATTATGATAATACGCCACATTCCAATCTGTATTTCCAATCATGTATTGGAATATCGCCATTTGCACCAATCGCTTTCTCGATATCTTTTCTTTTACAAAATCTTTTCGCTCTAGCGTTTTCCCCTCACGTCGCTTTGCCATTGCCTCTTCAGTTTCCAACAGAAAAGCATATCTACTTTTTGACTCACCACTTGCTGTATCATTATACTTCACTTTAAACAAGTGTGCCCGATAGCTATCTTCCGTGAGTAAATTATAAAATTTATAGGCCAAATACTCTTTCAATATCAGTTGCTCCGCGTCTTTCCCTTCTTTGCATTGACACACCAATTTATACTTGTTCTCTTCGCTCAGGTTCAGATTTCTCAAACCTTTTTTCTTAAACTTCAGCTTTAAAGACGAGTATTCACAAACACGTTTTCGCATTTTACCCCGAGTATGTACTTTTAAACTTAGCGTATCAAATGTACCTTCAGCATTTTTATAGGAAAAAGATGCTTTTTGATAACGCTCGTTCACTTTATGAAAATCAAGTGTATCAAAATTCATCGTTAACTCAACCTCTTGAATACTATCGCGTACAAAGTAATCAAACAAACTAATTTTGTCTATTAGCTCCTCTTGCTTAAGTGTATCCACAAGGGCAAGCGAGTCTATCTGCACCTGCGCCTGAATCGACAGACAGAAATGGAGTAATAGGAAAAAACTGATTGGTTTATACTGCATTCTTACACGTTTATCTAAAAACATCTGTAAAATAGTGAAAATTCGTAATTTTGGGAAGAAAATAAGATGATCGAGCTGGAATTAGAAGATGAACCTCTCTGACCGCCTGACAAGATTAGAATCTATTTGGTCTATCTGGCTTAGCTAGACAGGCCGTTAGCCAAGATTAGATTTGCTTACTGACAGGTAATTTCAAACTTAGCTTCTCTATCATTTTTCTTGTTTCAATTTGATTTTCTGTTCGACATCTTTAAGGTAATGAAATTGAAGTTGTTTTAAAATAGAATGATGATTTTATTAGAACAAGGCATAGACAAGGTTTACACATTCCGAACATTGATCAAATAAAATTCTTAGCACTTAAAAAATACGCGCCACAACCAACTTAGATAAATGATTTTTGAAAACAACCAAGTTAATATAGAGGGCTTACCCCAAATAGAGACCGTCGACTACCAAGCACTCGATCGTGCTTATCTCAAGGTCAGTTATATTGGCAATGCCATCTTTTTTGCGTTCCTCTTGATTGGACCACTCATTAGTATAGTGATCATAGATCAGGCCGAATATAGTTTTCTAAAAATTTTAATTCCATCCATTTGGTTAATCCTAATGATTTTCTCCTTTTGGATAACAGGTGCAGGATTTAAATTAAAAGGGTACGCTTTGCGCGAAAAAGATATTTTGTATCGAAGAGGTATTCTTTTCAGAAGTGTAACGGCTATTCCATTCAACAGAGTACAACATTGTGAAATAAAAGAAGGACCAATAGAACGTTACTTTGGTTTAAAAACGCTGGAGGTGTATACCGCTGGTGGCGAAAGCAGTGACTTATCCATCCCTGGTCTACGTGGAGAAACCGCTCAACAGTTGAAAACATTCATCGTTAAAAACACTTCTGATGATGACGCAATTGTCGAATAACGAGGACTTCCTCAAAGATCCCGAACGCCAATCTCCTGTGGCGATGTTACTAATACTACTCAAGTTTATTGGCAATATTGTACGACAATTATGGTTCATCATACTTGTCTTCTTCCTGCGACCAGGTTCCTTCAAAGGAGATTCATGGACACTTTGGGCCATTGGATTTGGTGCGCTTTCAACCCTATTTTCGATTGTCTCTTATTTCAAATTTTATTATTACGTCAAAGACGACGAGTTGATTATTGAAAAAGGTCTTTTGCAGAAAACGCGACTCAACATTCCTTTTGACAGAATACAGACTATCAACTTTCGTCAAAATCCGATTCATCGTTTTTTCAATGTTGTCAGTTTAGAAATTGATACGGCTGGTTCAAAAGGAAAGGAGTTTTCCATCACAGCATTGGATAAAGAAAAAGCGGAAACGATTCGCTCCTTTTTGATTGCACACATTCCAAAAGAAAAAATTGAAGACAAGCAGATTGAGGAACCAATAACAACAGTTGTGGAAGACAAAAAACTGATTCATCTTTCGCTAAAAGATTTATTAAAAATTGGTGTTGGTCAAAATCATCTTCGAGGAATCGGAATTCTGTTTGGAGGTCTATTTGCAGCGCTCGAATTACTAGGAGATGACGCTACTAGCGGACGCGGATTTGTCCGGCAAATATTTTCTCTTTTTGATATTGGCAAATCATACAGTACCCCACAACTTTGGTTGTACGCAGTTCCCGCACTCATTCTATTTTTACTGGCCAGTTCATTCATCATGACCATTTTTAAATACTATGATTTACGATTTCTCAAAACAGCAAAAGGCTTTAAAGTCATCACTGGTTTATTCAACCGACGAGAGCAGTCGGCCAGTATGCAAAAGATCCAAATGATTCGCTGGAGCAACAATCCATTGAAAAAAATATTCGAACTTTTTGATCTTCGTTTGCTACAAGCCTCTAGTTCTATTGTTAGTCGCAAGCAAGCCTTTTATATTCCAGGGATTTACGATGAGCAACTCACTGCTGTTCGCGAAAGCTACCTACCGGGTGAAAAAGAAATGATCTATGAGACACATGGCATCAGCAAACGGATTATCATCAAGCGTATTTGGATGTATGCCATCCTGCCTATGATTCCGGCTTTCTTTTTCTTTGATGTAATGGATTTTGGGCCCAACTCAATGATGTGGTTAATGTGGTTGCCAATTATTATTTGGACCAGTTTCCTTTATCATCGTAACTGGCGCTACCATGTCAGCGAAGCAGGTGTTCGCACCACTCAAGGAATTTTTGGCCGAAGCCATACCCTCCTCAAATGGACAAAAATACAGGGGACCAGAACTCGGCAGAGCATCTTTCAAGCCCGACGTGGATATACCGATTTACTATTTTTTACTGCTGCAGGAACCGTTGTGATTCCATACATAGAGGAGGAGAAAGCTCGCAAAATGGTAGACTTTGCGCTTTACAAAGTGGAAAGTAGTAAGGAGTCGTGGATGTAAGCGCATGTTTGGGATACCCTACTTTGTCGTAAGTTACTTTATACATGGTAGCTTCCTTAGCTAGATCTATCGTTGGTCAATACTTCGCTGTTAACACTTCTATTTTCACATAAGCCACTACTTTTCCAAGACATAAAGTACTCTGTCGTGGTATTGTAGTAGTCTTTTACCCTTTAACTCTCTAGTTTTATACGCATCTTACCGAAAATTAACGAACTAGATTAATATTAGAATATGTACAAACGAATTCCTTTCTTGTTGCTATTGGTTTTTGCTATAAGCCTTTGCAGCTGCAATAACAATATTGCTCAAACAAATAAGATTAAAAACACAGGATCAACTGAAGCCAAAGTAAAGGCTTTGCTTGCAACCATGTCACTTGAAGACAAATGTGGTGAAATGACTCAGCTTACGATTGATATGATCTCTGTCGGATCTCCGTACAATCTTACGGAGCCACATCAAATAGATAAGGTCAAGTTGAAGCAGGTATTGGTTGACTTGAAAGTGGGTTCCATCCTCAACGCTGGAGGTCATGCCTATAGTCAAAAGCACTGGCATGAAATAATGAACAGCATCCAAGACATAGCTACCAAAGAAAAGAAAAGCGGTATTCCTGTGCTATACGGAATTGATGCCATTCACGGTACAAACTATACTTCTGACGCAACGCTATATCCTCAACAACTTGGATTGGCTGCGACTTGGAATCCAGGTCTAGTGACCAAATTGGGTAAGATGACGGCTTATGAGACGCGTGCATCTGCGATTCCATGGACCTTTTCTCCGGTACTTGATTTGGGTCGTGACCCACGTTGGCCGCGATTCTGGGAAGGCTTTGGAGAAGACCCTACCCTCGCTGGTATCATGGGAGCTGCTATGACGGAAGGATATCAAGGTAAGGATGTTTCCAACAAATATCAGGTTGCTGCCTGTTTGAAACACTTCTTGGGATACAGTATGCCAGTGACTGGTAAAGATCGTACTTCAGCATGGATTCCTCCACGCCAAATGGAGCAATATGTTATCCCACCGTTTAAGGCTGCGATTGATGCAGGTATCGTTTCGGTGATGATTAACTCTGGTGACATCAACGGAATTCCAGTACACACTGATCCGAAGATCTTGATAGATTTACTTCGTAATGATTTAGGTTTCAAAGGCGTTGCTGTTTCAGATTGGGAAGACATTCTCTTATTGGTATCGCGTCACCGTGTTGCAAAAGATCACAAAGAAGCCATCAAGATGGCGATCAATGCTGGTGTAGATATGAGTATGGTTCCATTGGATTTAAAATTTCCTGTTTTGCTAAAAGAATTGGTAGAAGAAGGGGAGATTCCAATGTCGAGAATTGACGAAGCTGTTGGACGAATTTTAACCATGAAGTTTCAATTAGGTTTGTTTGACAAAACGCATTATCCAATGAGTGACTATCCAGATTTTGGATCAAAAAAGCATATGCAACTTGCGATGGATGCCGCTTTGGAGTCTATCACACTTTTGAAAAATGATGACAACATTTTACCTCTTTCTAAAACAGCTAAAGTTCTAGTAACTGGTCCGAATGCAAACTCATTGAATGTATTGAATGGTGGTTGGACGAACACTTGGCAAGGAGACAGACCAGAATTTAACACAAAAGGTAAGTTTACGATTTTGGAAGCCATTCAAAATAAGATTGGTAAAAACAATGTGACCTACGTAGAAGGAGCTAAACTAGAAGAGGTCGTTAATATTGATGAAGCGGTAGCTGCTGCTAAAAATGTAGACGTGGTGGTGCTTTGCTTGGGTGAAAAAACCTATACTGAAATAGTGGGTAACATGGACGACCTCAATTTGTCAAAAGCACAGATTGAATTAGCGGAGCGATTGACGGCTACAGGCAAACCAGTTATTCTTGTTTTGGCAGAAGGTCGCCCGCGAATTGTAAGTGCATTTGAAGATAAAATGAAAGCGGCCATCATGCTTTACCTTCCGGGTAATGAGGGTGCTCCAGCTTTAGCAGAAATTCTTTTTGGTGATGCGAATCCATCTGGAAAATTACCTTTTACTTATCCTAGATTTGCCAACACTTTGATTCCATACTACCACGTTGGAACTGATTTGGTAAAGTCTGACTTTAGTATGAATGCATTTAACCCGCAGTGGGAGTTTGGACATGGTTTGAGCTATACTAGTTTTGCTTATTCTGATTTGGCAATGAGCAAAGCGAGCATCGGCACGACGGGTGATTTCGAAGTTTCTGTCAAAGTAACCAATACAGGTAAGCGAGACGGCATGGAAGTGGTGCAACTTTACACGACTGACAAGGTGGCTTCTGTTGCACCATCGGTTAAGGTGTTGCGCAAGTTTGAAAAGATTAGTTTGAAAGCGGGTGAGAGTCGTACGGTTAGCTTTAAGCTAAACGCGAAGGACTTGGCTTTTGTGGGTCGAGATAATAAGTGGGTGGTGGAGCCTGGAGATTTTGAGGTGCATGTTGGTGGGATTAGTAAGGGGTTTGTGGTTGAGTAGTGGGCCTTTGACTCTACCTGGCTGCGCCGAGTAGACAGGTTTGCTGAGGATGAGAAAGTGGGGTTGGAAGTTGGAGGTAGGGAGTGGGAGGTTTCACTCGAACGTAGGGTTGAAACGCAAGTTGAATTTGAGATTGAATTTTAGATTGAGATTGAGTTTGAACTTGAGCGATTTACTCGAACGCGTTTTTTCAACGCAGAGGCCGCAGAGGCGCTGAGGTTTCCCGCAAACGTAGTGGAATGTAGGAGAGGGCGCTGAGGTTTATTTTTTGCGTATGCAAAAAATATTCTAACGTAGATTGGACGTGGGGTGGACGTAGATTGGACGTGGGTTGAGTTTGAAATTGAGATTGAACTTGAACTTGAACTTGAACTTGAAATTGAAATTACCCCGTCAACAATATCTAAATTTATTGTATAACTTTCTTAGTAAACGTTTTGTAATAGAATAAAAAAACACAGAGGTTCATGTTTGAGCTTTTGTGTTTTTTTTATGCCCCTACTCTATTCGTCTACTAATCGTATTCTTTTTTCTCGCCTAGCTCTGTGTCGTTTTTTCATGTAAATGCATTAATTCTTGAATCCATTTTGTAACTTCAATTCGTCAACGATTAATTTATCAACTTTTAAACAAAAATCATTATGGCTTTTTTAGAAATTTTTCTTGCAGCCTTAGCGGCATTTCTATTAGGATTTGGTTGGTACACTGCCCTCTTTGGAAAGGCGTGGCAAGCAGAAACTGGACTCACCGACGAACAGGCAAATTCAAACATGGGAATGATTCATGGTCTTGCTTTTTTAATGATGCTAATACTAGCTTGCGCTATTAATTTTATCGTTAACTTACATAGCCCAGAAGAACAAACTTTTGTACATGGTGCTTTCCATGGTGGCTTATCTGCACTTTGGTACGCCGTACCTGCAGTGACTATTCACTATGCTTATCAACGTAAATCATTAAAGCTCTGGCTGATTGATGCAAGTTATGTGGCTTTGTTTATGACTTTGATGGGTGGTGTGTTGGCTGCTTTGAAATTGGGATAGTGGAGAGTGGGATCCTTCGACTTAGGTCAGGATGACAAAATGGAAGTGGGAAGTTTTCTCTCTGACGCGGAACCTGCGGTCGAGAGAACTTCCCACCTCCCACTCCCAACCTCCAACGCAAAAAAAAGGCTAGCTGGTTGTCAATCAGCTAGCCTTTTTTTTGCTTAAAGCATATTCAAATGTTCCAACAATAGTGGCTTGTTGGCGCGACTGATTGGAATTACTTTTTTCCCAATCACCAGACTGTTATCTTCAATGTCTTTAATCTTGGTGAGGTTAACGATGTAGGAACGGTGTACTTTTATGAAACGTGCATCATTTATTTTAGGCATAATTCCTTTCAGAGTACCGTGAATAATGTGGCTCCTTTCGGTGGTAACAATTCGGATATAATCTCCTACATTTTCTAAGTACAACATTTCATCTTGATCGACACGACAAAGTCGCCCTTCTTCTCTGATGAAAAATGACTTACTGGACTTCACTTCAACTAAAGCATTTTCTTGTTTAAATATTTTATGTGCTTTATTGACTGCAGCTAGGAAACGAGGGAAGTTGGTTGGCTTATGCAAAAAATCAGTTACCTGATATTCGAAAGCAGTTGCTGCAAATTCTTTTTTTGACGTAAAGAATATGACCTGCGGAAGGACTGCCACTGTTTCTAAAAATTCAATGCCCGTTAATTCTGGCATTTCCATATCTAGAAAAATAAGATCCGGATCGTGTTTGTCCATCGCGTCCAAGGCTTCCTTTCCATTTTCGCACATAGCGACAACTTCCAAAAAATCTACTTTACTACAAAGGCGATCTAAAGACTTCCTCGCCATTAGTTCATCATCTACAATAATACATTTCATAATTTTCATATCCTTATTTTTTTTCATTTAGTAAGGTAAGTAGTTCGCAGAATTAAGTTTACTAATAATTTGAGCGAACTACTTAATGTGCTTAAGCACAATTGCGGTCAACTTTTGTTTTGTGTGTAAAAGTACAGGGGCTACCTTATCTAAATCAATATCTATTTGTTGGAAAAGGTGACTGACTAATTCACCATTTTCTTCTGTTCGACACTTATCCTCCAATGTTTGCATTAAAGCTCTTAGCTGCAATAAACCTACCATTTCGAAATTTGGTTTTAGTTTATGAACAGCGCTGGCCATCTTCGTATAGTCCTTTGTTTGAAGAATATTTTTAATTGCTTTAAACTCAGGAACAGAATGCGTTAAAAAAGTGTCAAACATATCTAGGGCATAATCATAATCTTCTCCGTATAGGCTGTGTAAATGTTTTGCATCTAATGGTTCGGGATAGATTTCAGCTTGTACTGTTGGTTCTTTATGCTCGATGGTATTTACGGGCATATATTTACATAAAATGTCGAGCAGTTCTTTTGGTCCAAATGGTTTACCAAGAAAGTCCGTCATTCCTGCTTTGATGGCATCTGCTTTGTTGTCAACAAAAGCGAGTGCTGATAGTGCAATAACGGGAGTTGTTTGATTTGGATTTTTAGTTTGGCGAATGGCAGTAGTTGCTTCATAACCATTTTTTCGAGGCATCGAAATATCCATAAAAATCAGATCGTAAGCTTCTGCTGCTGCCATCTCAATGGCATCTTGTCCATCCTGAGCGAATTCGTGTTTGAGATCCCATTTATTTAATAAGATGGAAATATATTTCTGATTCATGTAGTTATCCTCGGCAATCAGAATCTTTGCATGCTTAAAGTTGATATCTTTAGGAATGAAAATTTCTTCTATTTTGCTTTGCTCTATTTTACCCGATTTTTCATACTTAATTGCGAAAGTAAAACTTGTTTTTTCGTTGGGTTTACTTTCCACTATTATCTCACCACCGTGTAGTTCAACCAGCTGTTTAGTAATCGACAATCCCAATCCAGTTCCACCATATTTTCGACGTCCTTCCTGGTCTAGTTGTTTGAAATCTTCAAATATTAAATGCAATTGATCTTTCGGAATACCGATACCTGTGTCGTAAACTTGAAATTGAATTTTGTAATACTTTGAATCTTCTTCTAACAATTTAACTGCTAGTCCTATCTCTCCTCTTTTGGTAAACTTAGTAGCGTTGCTCATTAAGTTGATCAAAATTTGATTAAGCAATAGTTGATCACCCAATATTTTATGTTGAATCGCTTCATCAAATTTGCAGATAACTTTCACCAGTCGGTTCTCCATTCGAATCTCTGTCGTTTTGTGTAAATTCTCTACTAAATGACGGAGGTTAAACTCAGAAATTCGGATATCAATTTCACCTGCTTGAATTTTAGAAAAGTCCAAAATATCAGAAATCAATA
>CALGLS010000568.1 GCA_937959375.1 uncultured Saprospiraceae bacterium | reverse complement strand
TTAAACTCGTTTCGCAGCCATTGGCATCTGTTACTAGTAAACTATAAACATCAGCTGGTAGATTATTAACATCTTCCATATCGGGGCCATGACTCCATTCAAAATCATAAGGCGCCACTCCTCCATTTACTTCTACATTAATCCAGCCGTCAGCAGCATTATTACAATTTGCATTTCCAAACCCATTTACATTTAAAACTAGATTATCCGGTTCTGGAATAACAATGTCGGTTAAGATCGTATTACAAAATCCGTCTATTACCGTTACTGAATAATTCCCTGCCACTACGCCACTTAGGTCTTCTGTAATTGCTCCATTACTCCAAATAAAATCAGGTGTATTTCCGTTAACGGTAATATCTATGGCTCCATTCGCAATTCCATTACAGGTCGCAGGAACAATGTTGATCACTGAATCAATAATCGCTCCTGGTCCATTCAAAATAATGGTAGGAATAACGAGATCACAGCCTAAGGATGAGTCATCCGTGATTGTTATGGTATAAGCTCCTTGACTTAGACTAGTCAAGCTAAAAGACCCATTAATATTACTTGCGCTTCCACTTACCGGACCAGACCATTCATAGTTAAAAGGTGGATCGCCGTTTAGTGGAGTTAATGTTATAAAACCATCATTCCCACCGCAAAAAGAAACGTCTGATACATTATCAATACTCACTGAAGTAATACTGACAAGTGTGTTTACTGCGATACTTTCTTCATCGGTACATCCGAATGCGTCAGTTACTGTGATGCTATAATTGTCCGTACCGGGTGTGCTATTAGGAGTAATTAATCGTTGTTGATTGGAGCTTCCATTATCCCATTCATATGACATGGGTGGCATGCCTGTACCGGTTTCAGTTGCAGATATATTTAGCAAATCATCTCCGCAAATATCTATTGGGTCAGTTGCAGGATTGATCTCAGCAGTTGGTAAGGCGTTTATTGTTAACTCAACACTGGTTTCACCAAAACAACCTAGGCTTGTCGTAGATCGAATGTAATAGGTCGTTGTGCTTATTGGACTTACTATAGAGCTACCCAAGAGGTTGGCAAAATTAGTTGGACTGGCAGAATGAAAACTAATGACACCACTAGTATTATTTACATCCGTGAGATTGATGTTAGTTAGATCAAAACTTTCGGCAGCACAGATCGCTGGTTGATCAATTGTAAAAATATCAGGATTTGATTCTACGTTTATTTTAACCTGAGTGCTGGGACTTGCACACAAGGAAGCAATGGAATCAATGACAAAAAAGGTCATGGAATCAGTCAATATTCCTGTTTCATAATTGGGTCCGTCTGCAAGTAGATTTCCATTTGTATCAAACCAATAATAATCACCAACAGCTGCTGCATCAATCGTTAGTATTAGGTCTGTTCCAGCGCAGACTGAAGTATCGGAAATGACTGGGCTAGCAATTGTATTTTGAAACAAGCCATCACAATTTTCATCGATACCGTTGCAAGGAATTTCAATTCCGAGTGGATTGACCAAAGCATTGTTATCATCACAATCTTCCATATTGGCTACGTAACCAATTGGCGGAACAGCCGAACAGAAAAAAGTAGCATCATCTGGATTGCCATATCCATCCATATCAAGGTCAGCATAATAAATGATGCTCGATCCGGTGAACACTTCTGTTCCAAAAAACTCAATTTCGTCTAAGCCAATATCTCCCCGAATTCCAGTTCCACCTTTTCCTACAAATCGGAAAATAGCTACTTGATTGTGATAAGTACTGAGATCAATATATTGTCGCCACCATTGGTTGCCTTGTTCGCCTTGTTGCGACCAAAGGGCTTGCCAATTGAGACCACCATCGGTACTGATTTCGAGTGCTAATTCATTAATATGAGAACCATACATGTGATAGTAAAAAGACAGGTGACAAGATCCGGAAGCAGCATTGACTGCCATGCATTGAGATTGGAGTTGCGCTTCGTTACCATTTCTACAAAGTGTACCTGAAGTTTCTAAATACAGGTAGTTTCCACCACCACTAACATCATCATCGGGACCAGTGTTCGAAGAGCCCGTTCCCTCTGCATCAATGATCCAATCAAAATTATCGCCTCCTACATTCGTCCATACCCCCGTAATCGGGCAGGCAGAACCGCAGCTTGTGTTACAAGTTATTTGCGCATCGAAATCTTCCTTCAGTGTAAGTGGTTCTGTTGAACAATTGGTGGTGATATTAAGTGGACAAGAATTTTGGGAAAAACCTCCATTGGGACAAAGTTCTCGGATGTATATGTCATAATCTGTTAATTGGCTTAGTCCTCCGATTGGAAAAGGTTGAAAGGTAGGGCAAGGAACTTGAACAACAGTTCCCCCACCAGCATTATTGCCAGTTCCCGGTGTGAAGCCAGAGGGTCCGTATTCTACGATTGTATTGGTACACGAAGCGTTGGTTTCCCAAGTTATTTTGACAAAATCATCAGAGATGGTGTCTTGCATCAAGTTCTGAGGTGGACTGCAACTCAATTCTCCAAATACCAACTCTATGTATTCCACAAAACCTACATCCCCTCCTGCATCATCACAGGCTTGGAAGATCCAGGTTCCGTTCGGATTGGTGCCATCTTCAAAATCAATAAAATTACCTTCCGGTAAATAGGCGCCTATAAATGGTGCTTTACCATCGATAACTGAGACGCAGGCACTCATCGTAAGTGCGGTATAATTACTACAAGTTAGGTCAGAAGGGTCTCCATAATTATCAGCACCACCACCATTGTCGGTTGATAGTTCTACTCCAACTCCAGAGGGCGAATATAGCCACAGGTCAAGATCATTATCCCAGGTATGGTTGATGATAAATCGAACCTCTTGCAGAATGACGTCTGTTCCCATTTGAGTCCCTGAGACGCCTGTTATTGGTACTTGAAAATTGCTAGAAGAGGTACAACTATTATCAAAGATTATGGAATGCATACCACAGCTGGTGGCCGCAATATTGGTAAACTTAGAGAAAGTGGAAGTTGGAAGATCTGGATTGGCATTAGAAAGAACATTGTTGCTAAACAACAACAATAATATACTAATAGCCAAGGAGTTACACCGAATCAAGGGATACGTCATGTAGTCTTTCGAATCTGTTTTTGGTGATGAAGTAATTGGACGTGATAATTTGCTTAAATCACTGCCACAATAGCTTAAATCATATTAAAGTTAGGAAAAAAACGATTTTCTAGGTGCATTCGTCTAGTTATTTAACTTCCTTTTCACTTTTTGATTTACTTTTAGCCTATTAGACTTTAATAAATCCCCAAATCTTTATTCATCCTTGTTGGCGAAAAGCTGGCAAATAAAATCATTTTTATGAAACTCAGATACTTTACTGTACTTGCATTATTTGTTGTTGGATCATTTTTTTCTTGTGAATCGGATGGTTCTGCTGAATTACTCCAAGGTAGTTGGAAAGCTATGGCTATGGATCAAAATGGGGAAATCAAAGATTATACTAATCGGGATGTTTGGTTTAAGTTTAATCCGGATGGAACTTATGAGTATAGTACGAACAACAGCTATAGAGAATCGGGGAAATATCGTATGAGAGCGAAGGTGTTGTATACAACGGATACGATTTCGGGTGGTAGGATTGAGAAAGCGGTTCGTTTAGCTGTAATTAATAATGATTCTATTCATTTTGAGATGAATAGTAAGGGTGTTGCTCAGACTTTGTTGCTTAGTCGAACGAAGTAGGATTTGTTTGATGTGAGATGTAGCGGTTTTCAGTTAATTAGTGGCTTAGTTTTCAGTGTAAATCGACCTTAGCTATTCTGCTGCTTTTAATTAGTGTTGGCTGTTGATTCTTTCGCG
>CALGLS010000567.1 GCA_937959375.1 uncultured Saprospiraceae bacterium | reverse complement strand
ATTGGAAATAGAAATCGTTTCTTAAACTTAATCAATCGAAATGTAAACCTCCTTAAGATAAACTGTGACAACAAGGATTTTGAAAATTACATTCAAAATAGTTTAATAGAATTAGGGCTAGAAGAAATTGCGGAAGACAGTCAATTTGAACCGACAATAAATGGAAAACAAAAAGAAAATTATGAAGTGACTACAATTTATTCTCTTTCATTTGATAGAAAAAAAGATGTAATCAAACCCTTAATAAACTTCTACAAATCCCTTATTGATTTTTCTTTTAAATAAAAAACCAGAAAAGAATCACGCACCAATATATTAATCATGAAAAAATTACTCTTCCTACTTACCATCTCTTCATTTGTTTTCTTAAGCTGTAGCAACGATAATAGTATTGACATCAAAGACTTTAGTAAAGACACTTGCGGATCAAGTGACAATGCTCAAACTATTTCGCACGATGGAGAAGACCGAGCATATGAACTGTATGTACCCGACTCTTATGATGGAACATCTGCCGTTCCCATGCTATTTAATTTCCATGGTTTTGGAGGAAATGCAAATGAGTATATGGATTACGCTGACATGCGAACTTTAGCAGAATCAGAGACTTTTATTTTAGTCTACCCTCAAGGGACTTGCTTAAATGGCTCTTCACATTGGAATCCTAGTCTACCAGGAGATGATAATAAAAGTGAGGCCGATGATTTAGGTTTTATTGAAACTTTGATAAATGAATTGACATCAGCATACAGCATCGATACCACAAGAATTTACGCCTGCGGCTATTCAAATGGAGGAATGTTTGCTTATGGACTTGCAAACTACAAAAGTGAAATGATTGCAGCAGTTGCTTCCGTTTCTGGAACCTGCTTAGATTTTAATTCGCCCACCAGCCACCCTATGCCTGTACTCCATCTTCATGGAACTTCTGACGGTGTGATTCCTTATGATGGTAGCAGTGACTATAATTCAGCACAATCTGTTTTAGACTATTGGATTGGTTTTAACAATACTGTTGCAACGCCAAGCCTAAATACTGATTCGGATGGAGGCCTCACAGTTGAACATTACCAATACGACCAAGGAGATAACGATATTTCCGTTGAGCATTATAAATTTATTGAGGGAGATCACATTTGGTTCAACACCACTTATGAAGGACAAAACACTGGCGAATTGATTTGGAATTTTGTATCAAAATACGACCTGAATGGCTTAAGGTAAATGAACTGTTACAGTAGAATTCGCTCATTGATCTGGGCAACCATATTCGTAATTATTGCAGAAGTTATGAGTAAGACTTATCCATTTTTTTTAAGACAAGCTTCAACAATAACAAAAAGTCAACAGCTTGCAAAATCATTCTACTCTAACTCTTTGGGTATTCGCCTTACTGTTTCCCATTTTTTTATCAGCACAATCAACTTTAAATTACGATAGTCCTGAATGCCATGAACAATAGACGCAAAGAAAATTGTGATTCATTAATCTACTAAATTTTAAGCTTCTTTGAGTAGCCAATAGCTCAAGTATTGTGAATAATAAAACCTAATCGACTAAAAATCGCTTAGGTTTTATTAATTTAGTGAAAAGCCAAAAAAATGAATAACAAAAAGATATCCCTGTTTTTACTACTAGCGTTTTTCAGTTTGCTCCATTTAAATGCACAGAATAAAACAATGTTGGTTTTTGACTTGGCAAATGGAACCTTAGACTCTATTTCTAACATTTCAATTGATACGAGCATCCAATTTGACAATACACCATTTTACATCGGAGATTTTAATTCGAATGTTCAATTATTAGAGCAAGATGCCCCTGTGGAGAATGTTTATCCAAACACACAATTTACCTATAAGAAAAAAGCCGCTTTGGATTACGACCTCAACAGCTACCCTATTAGAACTAGTGTGAAAATTTTCTATATCGAAAATGGGGTCCTCAACAATCTATGCTCAGGAAGCTTTATCAGTAAAAAACATATTTTAACAGCAGCGCATTGTCTTTCAGAAATTAATACCAATACCTTATTACTTGACTCAATCGTTGTTTGTCCAGTTTACGACAACGGAAATACCAATCCTAATTTTACTTGTACCAATGCAAGTAAGGTTTATTTTTTCAAAGACTGGGTAGTCGCTGGAGAAGACTTCGCTATTTTGGAATTAGAAGAGTCCCTTGGAATGCTTACAGGATGGATAAGCATGGGCTTTGATGAAACCAACAATCAATTTACGGATGACATTTTTTATAAATTTACCTACCCAAGTATTTTCATACCACCTATAGATTCGACCGAATACAACGGAGACACTCTATATTATAATTACGGAAAGATTGATATAATTGACGATTACTTCATAGGTGTATCCAATACCAGCGGAATAGTCGGTGAAAGTGGTAGTTCACTAATCCGTGTATTGAATAATGAACAGTACATCTCACATGGCGTCCTTACCTACTCCAATAATCTAAGACACAGCAAAATAACTAGAGAAATATTTTACTTCTTGCAACATGTTATCGAAGATGATATTGTTTTGAATACTAACGACTTAGATACAGAAGCTGAGCTTAGGATTTTCCCTAACCCAACATATGGAATTTTTCAGATAGAAAATTTACCAGAAAATGAGGCTGCAAATATTTACATTTATGATCTTTTAGGGAGAACAGTTTATTTTAAAAATCATTTTGTAGCTGGCCAACAAATAAATATTTCTAGCTTAGCTTCTGGCCAGTATTTTATAATGATCCAAACAGGTCAAGCAGAAAAGGCAGTTCGCATAATTAAATATTAGCTAAAAAACATAGCATGAAGAAGACAATATTAATAACAGGCAGTACTGACGGTATTGGAAAACTAGCCGCCATAAAACTAGCCAAAGATGGCCACGAAATTTATTTGCACGGAAGAAGTTCCGAAAAATTAGAAGCTGTCATTTCAGAAACCAAAACTGCTTCTGGAAATGAAAATATAAAAGGTTTTGTAGCAGATTTTGCTGATTTGGAGGCAGTCAAAAAAATGGCTGCAGATATCAACAAGCAAGTATCTCAACTAGATGTCCTAATTAATAATGCTGGCGTTTACAAAAGTCCTATATCAAAAACCAATGATGATTTAGAAATTCGTTATACCGTCAATTATATTGCCCCTTTTCTATTGACTAAAGAACTATTGCCTCTACTCAATAAGGGAACTGCTCCCCGACTTATTAACTTAAGCTCTGCTGCTCAAGCACCTGTTTCTATAGCAGCATTAAATGGAACAGAATCTCTTACAGAAATGGAAGCTTATTCCCAAAGCAAATTAGCTTTAACAATGTGGAGTTTATACTTAGCAGAAACCGAACCCAATATAATGGTAATTCCAGTAAATCCAGGCTCTTTATTAAATACAAGAATGGTTCAAGAAGGATGGGGATTTCATAGATCATCTGCAGATAAAGGACGGGATATATTGTACGACCTAGCTGTATTAGAAAAGTATAAAAATGCCTCGGGTAAATATTTTGACAATGATCTTGGAACCTTCGGTACAATACATCCAGCTGGCAACAATAAACAATCAACTCACGAACTTATAGAAGCTACAAATAAATTGCTGAGTAAATTATAACGCACTAGTATAACCAACCATAGAAGAGATATTTTGACAATCATCTTAATACTGTCTTAAGAAACAACAAATGAATTACAAAGTCGTCGCTGGAATAATAATTCGAATGAGAGATGAAGATTTAACCCTTCGAGATCAACTTATAGAAAGCGGAATACTAGAACAAGGTTACAACAAAGAGATGGAACAGTTGCATAATAAAAATGCAATAATGCTTGAGGAAATAATAAACAAAATCGGCTACCCTACGATTGACAAGGTAGGTAAAGAAGCGAACGATGCCGCTTGGTTAGTCATACAACATTCAATCGGACAGCCAGTATTCATGAAAAAATGTTTGAAGCTTTTGGAAGCGGAAAACAACGATGACATTTCAAGTAAACGAAAGATCGCTTATTTGTCGGATCGCATAGCGGCGTTTGAAAACAGGCCACAACTTTATGGGACTCAATTTGATTGGAATGAGCACGGAGACTTGCGTCCAAAGCAATTTGATGACTTAGCAAAAGTAAATCAAAGAAGAAATTCAATTGGTTTGAATACCTTAGAGGAACAAATAAAAATCATGCAAGATCAGGCAAAAAACGAAAATAGATGTGCACCCAAAGATTTAAAAAAGAGGGCACAAGAAATGGATGACTGGAAGAGGAAGGTGGGATGGATAGAATGAATTTTAGATTAATGAATGCATTAATGAATGCATTAAAAACACCTAATTAGAAATATTAAAAAAAATAACATGAAACTTCAACTAACATTTATATTTTCTCTTCTTCTCTTTGTTTTTGCATGCAACAGTAATGATGATATGGAAGTGATACCAGAACCAGAAGAAGAAATGGAAGAAGAAGTCGATCCTCAATACTTCTTTGCTTTCACATCCACTGCACCAGATACAGAGATACTATTCGACACAATAGAGAATAGAATATATTTATTTGAATCTTTTTCTGAAGGAAGAATAATTTGTTATGATTATGAAAACTACGAGACTGTAGCTACTGCCCCTTCTAATGGATTCTATGTAGAACATAATATTGCACTCGGAAAATACAATGGTGAGACTGAGCTCTATATAGCAGATGGGAATATTATTTTCATACGGGATGGCAACACTTTAGAATTAAAAGATTCAATTATAATTACGGAATTTACCGGAGACACTAAAATTGCAAGCTTGGAATTTAGAGCACCTGACCTGTTTTTTATCGGCCCAGGTAATGCTTCTTTTTCTCCAATAAAAGGATCGATGACTTATAGCAGAAGTACTAAGTCATATATTTCGAATGCTCAATTTGGAGACTCTCAATTAAGAATTGTAACATACATCGATGACAATGATCCTGACTTCATTAATGTCATTGGGGTTTCCTATCAAACTTCAGGCCCTCGAATCGTGCATGACAAATTCGACGTCTCTGGAATGATCATCGATAATAATATTGATTTTTCTCCTGATGGTGGTTTTTCTCATAGAATATTAAAAACGAGTAACAATGCACCTTACTTTATTTCTAGTGCTAATGGAGACATCTATTTAAAAGATGAACTAAATTTATCACAAACCATTGGAGGCTCCTTTAACGATTTTATAATTAATGACAGTGGTGATAGAATATACGGACTTTCCAGAAATGATAAAAAACTTAAAATATTCGAATATCCTAGTTTAGACCTCTTAAGAAATGTCAATCTGAAAGAAGAAGCCAAGGCAGGTTTTTTTGATGGTCCCGAAACCATATTAGTTTACTACAACTCTACGAGTAATTTAAACGAAAAAGAGGTTTATATTTCTAAACTTAAACTTTTGTAAAACATGCATATCGCTTGATTATAAAAACCAAAAAAAATGAAAGCCGCCATACGCCGTAAATATGTTTTGCCAAAACAAATAAAAATTGAGCAAATCGAAAAACCAAGTCCGCAGGATCATGAAGTTCTAATCAAAGTAAAAGCAACTACAGTTAACAGAACAGATTGTGCCAACCTAACCGCCAAGCCATTTATTATGCGGTTTGTATTGGGCTTGCTCAAACCGAGAATAGCCATCCTAGGGACAGATTTTGCAGGCGAGGTAAGCGCTATTGGAAAAGAAGTAAAGTCATTTAAAATTGGTGATAAGGTGCTGGGATTTAACGACACCGGATTAGCCTCACAGGCTGAATACTTGACCGCAAAGGAAAGCGATGTATATCTCATTCCTGAAAACATTAATTACCAAGTCGCCGCTGCCAGTTTAGAAGGCGCGCATTATGCCTATTCCACACTTGAGAAAGTAGATTTTCAAGCGGGACAAAACATCCTTATCAATGGCGCAACAGGAGGCATCGGTTCTGCTTTCCTCCAATTCGTCAGACAATATGATGTCAAAATAACCGCGACTTGTAACACCAAAAATGTAGCATTAATCAAATCTTTAGGTGCTAATAAAATTTATGATTACACCAAAGAGGATTTTACAACAGATCAAGAAAAATATGATTTCATTTTTGATGCTGTGGGGAAAAGTACCTTTGGCAAATGCAAAGCATTATTGAAAGAGAAAGGTGTTTATACCTCCTCGGAGTTAGGTCCCTATGCGCAAAATATTTTCTATGCATTAATCGGTTTGATTTCAAAAAATAAAAAAGTAATTTTTCCAATTCCTTGCAAAACAAAACAATCTATTCCGTACATAATCAATCTTCTAAAAAAAGAAAAATTCAAACCTGTAATCGACCGAGCATATTCCTTAGAGGAAATTTCCGATGCGTACGAATATGTCATCGCAGGAAAAAAAACGGGGAATGTTATTATTAATATCTGATGCTTCAAATCTTGAAAAAAAATAATGCGTAACAATAAACCAAGCAAACAAAAAAACAACGGTAGAAAACACAGTGTAACCACTGATGGCTATCAAGAGAGTCATTTGGCTCATATATTCATTACGATGCCAAGAGGAATGCATATTTTTTTAGCCTTGTTTTCTGGTAGTATGTCCACCGTGCTTTACTTAAACAGAGATGAAATTATAGCACAACCGATGCTTCGCTTGGAGGGCTTTCTACTCTTTCAAATTCTTATGTTTGGAATATTTTTGATGAGCTTCTACCATGTCCTTTGGGCAAAACCTAGAGGACACATCGAGCAAGGAAAAGTCTTTTTCTCTTGGTGGGGATTTTGGCTTAGAGATTTATTTTTAGCGTTGGTCTTTTTTCCTTTTGCTGTGATTATGACACGCATGCCATTCTCCGGTTCTGGTAAAGGGCTTTTTATTGACCTAGGAGGTTTGAATGCTTTATTTGATGCCAATACGCCGATCATGCAGCGAGCAATACTTGCTGTGGTTACGTTTATCATTCTATTGGTACTTTTGGGAATTGCATTCATTCCAATATGGTTGACTTGGCGCTCATTGGTCAACTTATTCATTCAATTAAAATACGGCACTAGCACAGCCTTGTTTGATTCTAAAAGTTATGCTCCTGGAGAAACATTGACTGTAAAAATTACCAACGCAAGTAATCTCAAACCTTCTGCCCCACGTCGTGTTTTCATCAATTTACTGGAGCGACCTATTCGCGCATCTGCACCACCTAGTAGTAAAGGCTATCATCGAAATTATCTTTATTCTGAATTTCAAGATGTGACGGTGAGAGATTTAGAACAAGGTCTTTCCTTTGTTCTACCTAATGCGCTTATGGGTAAGTCGATTACCTCCCATCACCAAGGCCCTGGCGAAATTCGCTATTGGGAAATATTAGTGGAAGAACCACAACGGATGTACTGGGCTAGATTTCTTTTCTTGGTTGAATAATTAAATCTAATTTAGAGCATCAATAGAGATCCCCACCTGCAAATGCTGATGGGGATTTCTTATTCATAATTCAAATAGTACTAAAGTTTTTATTTTTTGCTAAGGATTACTTTTCAGTTTAAGTCAACCAAAATTCGGTGACCAACTTTATGAAAGTTACATTAACTTTTTCAATACATACACTTTAACGTCTACTTCAAATCCGATAATTCCAACTTCTTTCTTCACATAAATCGTTCGTTCAAAATTGTCATTTTGAATACGGAGCACATTGCTAAAGGTCTTTCCATTAAGTTCAATAGTGTCAAGTTTCTCAGCTACATTCATACCAAAAGTCTCTTCGAAACTTTCTTCCTGAATATCATAGATTGCAATTGCTCTGCGATTAAACCCAACTTCTATTCGCTCGTTATTTGTATCGATACTAGATGTATCTTCGCCTACAAAAACCCTTGCAGTCAACTCATGTCCATCATATTCACTCGTTAAAATATGCAATTTATTGTGCGTCTTATAGTAGTCGTACCTACTAATGGTTCTGTCAAAGTAATAATCATCAGAGCAAAGGAAATTTACATTAACGGGCTTACCCTCTCCACGTTTGATCTCATGATCAAATCTCAATTCACTATTATACTGATTTATAAAAATAATTTTTTCTCCTTCCTTTATTGGTAAAAAATCTTCAGCTTCTTTAGACAAATGTATTTCTCCTAACTCATTACTTCTACATGGTGGCTCACTGGAGTTATCATCTTGAAGGCAAGAGCTAAACAACAAAACAAACGTTGCCACAACTGGGAAAATCATTCTTAGGTTTTTCATAATAAATAATTTTTTGATGAAAATTCATTCTTTCAAATAAAAAACGAAGCCTTAAAATATTAGTCCAAAACATAAACGTTTCCTTCCACCTCAAATCCAATTATTCCCTTCTCCTTTTGTAGGTAAAGAATCGAAACTGCATTATTCGCAACTTTCTTCGCGCGAAGAACATTGGAAAAACCTCTCCCATTAAGTTGAATTGAATCAAACTGTTTTGCGGTAGTAGAACTAACAACATAATCAAAGTCATCGTCGGTTATTCTATAAAAACCTGTGACACCTTCATCACCAATAAGCGAAAAGTGAATAACCTCTTTTAGTGCGTCAGCAGTAGAAGAATAACTATCCACATAAGCCGAAATCTTTAGATGATAATCAATGTCATCACTTTCCAAAAAACATTTTTTATTATTTGTTCTATAATGTTTAGTACAATCAACTTTACCACCTAAAAAACTATCTCTTTCGCCTATTACCTCAACTACAATATCTTCTCCTCGTGCACGTGTAAGCTCACTTTCAAATGTTACAGTATGACCATGCTGGTTTACAAAACGGTATTTTTTCTCATCTTTATAATCTACAATTTCTTCAGATTCATCTGAAAGTTTGATGTTCTTTAACTCTATATCCCTACAGCTGTCTGAGTCTTGTAAACCAAAATTTTCTTCATCTTTATTGCAAGAGCTAAATAAGAAAACAAACATGGCCACAACTGGGAAAATCATTCTTAGGTTTTTCATAATTCGATGTTTTACGTTTTTAATAAATGATAATCATTCTCTTTCAAATGATATCCACAAAGTATAGCAAGACTTGCGTTTTCGCTTACGTAAATGTTTCATTGGCTTACGAGATTGTTGCTTTGTTGGAATTAGACTTACGATTATGTCTCATTACTAGTGTAACATTTAACATAAACACATGATTAACAATGGTTTAAATGTCTCATTTTCATATTTAAGGATATATGCTTTCTTTTCAAAAATTTTGTATCCATTCTAACTTTTAGCGCTAATTTATTTCATTTATTTTGCGTTTGGAACGAGTGGACGTAAGTAAATTCACCTGCAGAATCCTAGGCAAAAACAAATTAATTCCAGCTCGAATCAAGCTACTTATTGTTGGGAAATGAGGCCGATTTTTGTTATATTTATACTTGAGTAAATCGCAAAATAATTTCACAATAAAACAATCCATGAAACACTTAATCCTCCTAATT
>CALGLS010000566.1 GCA_937959375.1 uncultured Saprospiraceae bacterium | reverse complement strand
GTACAACCGTTAGCCGTATTCGTTACAAGTAATTGATAGATACCATCTTCATCAACTACTGGACTGGTTGTGGTGCTACCTGAAACAATGTTTCCATTAGTGGTAGTCCAAAGGTATTCGAAATCAGATCCTGAAGATGAGTTGCTGCCGTCAAGATTGATTGAACTAGTCAAACAATCCAATGAACCAGCACTTCCAGCATCAGCTGTAGGAGTTGTTATATCTGCACCAACTGAAACGACGCTTTGGTTGGTACAGCCATTGGTTGAATTTGTAACGAGTAAGGTATAAGTTCCTGGTTGGTCAATCGTAGGAGTCGTACTTGTAGCTCCGGAAACTATATTTCCATCTCCAGTGGTCCACAAGTAATCAATGTTTGCACCTGAAGAAGAGGCCGTAGCATCTAAGTTCATCACACTGGTCAAACAATCAAACATGTCAGGTGAGCTTATAATTGCATCTGGATTTGTTGTATTTTCTGCAATTGCAATGGAAGCAGTTGAAGTACAACCATTCGTTGAATTCGTAACCATCAAGGTGTAGGTTCCAGGAGCATTAATGGTCGGAGTGGTGGTGGTACCACCCGAAACAATATTTCCATCAGAGGTAGACCATAGGTAATTAAACTCACTTCCGCTTGATGACCCAGAGCCATTTAGCATAAGCGAGGTTGTACTACAAGTTAAATCACTTGCGGTCCCTGCATCAGAAGTTGGAGCAGCAATGTTTTGAACCACGACAACTGAGGAAGAGGAAGAACAGCCATTGTTACCATCCATAACGGTAAGTGTATAGGATCCTGCTTGGTCCACAGTCGCTGTGTTTGTAGTTGCGCCAGAAGTTATGTTTCCGTCAGGAGTTGTCCATTGATAAGTAATGTTACTTCCTGTAGAGGATGAAGATCCATCAAGTGTTTGTAGACTGGTCGCACAATCTAGATTACCAGGCGTACTGATGCTGGTCGTTGGTGGAGTTGCATTTTGAGTAACGATAGCATCTGAAGTTGCGGTACAACCGTTGGTGCTGTTGCTAACCAACAAGCTATATGTTCCGGCGGCATCAACGGTAGGCATACTAGAGGTTGCACCAGAAACAATGTTTCCATCTGTTGTAGACCATAGATAAGTAATGTTACTACCTGAGGAAGAATTACTTCCATCAAGGATTAATTGTGTGGTGTTGCAATCTAATGCTGCACTTGTACCTGCATTTGAGATAGGTGCTGTGTTGTCAGAAGTAACAACGGTTGAAGCAGTAGACGTACAACCATTATTGCTATTGGTAACGGTTAAAGTATAGGTTCCATTATTATCTACTGTTGGGTTTAAGGTTGTCTCATCTGAAACAATATTACCATCACTAGTCGTCCAAAGGTAGGTGAACTCAGATCCTGTAGAAGATGAAGAGCCATCTAACATGGTTGTAGTGCTGGAGCAATTAATTGTTCCGGGAGCACCTGCATCCGCTGTTGGAGTGGTGATGTCACCTAGTACCAAAGTAGATGAAAATGAAAAACAGTCGGTGTTTAGGTCGATCACCGTTAATTCATATTCACCAACTGCATCAACAACAGGGAATAATGTGTTCTCACCCGAAACAATATTCCCGTCAGGGCTATACCATTGATAGGAGATATTACTTCCAGTGGTAGAGCCAGTTCCATCGAGAGATATGACTGGGTTTGCACAATCAATGAAACTATTACTTCCTGAAACTGCAACCGGAGGAGGAATGTTGGCAATGTAAATTTCTTCATTTTGGATACATCCATTGTCATCCGTAATTGATAAGAAATAAGTACCGGTAGCAAGGTCTGAGAATAAACCAGAGGATTGAGCGCCAAAACCTATGTCGTATAGGTAGGGTGATGACCCACCTTCTCCTTGTGCAATTATTTCGCCATCGGAGTTGTCGCAATTTTCATCTATAAAAATAGTTGATAGGATTAATTCTGTAGGTTCGTCAATAACAAAAGATTCCGCTTCTGTACATGAGTTGGCGTCTGTTACATTAAGTGTGTAAGTTCCTGGACCAAGATCATATATACTTGGAACGCTAGCACCATTACTCCAAGAGTAGTTGTATCCTGAACTTGCAGGAGTACCTCCATCTACACTGACGTCGATGAAACCATTTGCGTTTCCATTGCAATCAACGTCACCGAAATTAGTGGTGCTGATTTGTATAGGTGATGCAGGGCCGTTAATTTCAAAGGGGCCAAGTTCAATGGTGTGTCCATGGCCTTCCGTTACGGAAACGAAATAAGTACCCGCTTCTATGGCTGATAAATCTTGACTGGTTTCTCCATTACTCCATAAATAAGAAATGCTTCCATATCCACCACTTGTAGTCAGATCGATGTTTCCACTTCCATCTCCGTAGCAAGTAACGTCTGATGCAATCGCATCTCCATCAAGTGCACAGGTTTGGAGCCAAGTGGTCCACCCGTTATAGCTGATTTGCCCGGCTTCATAGATTTGCCTACTGGGACAGATGGCATACATGGTAGGGTAGTAGGTTATGTTGTAACCGTTGTCAATACTATTGTCATCGGTGTTAATAATTGGATAATCAGTCCCCTCAACCCAGTTACCTAGAGTTCCTCCTGAGCAACCGGTGGGACCATAGAGGCAATCAACACTAGTACTATTATCAGGTTCAATGAAATAAACCATTAGCTCATCTGTGCCATTGGGGCCAAAGTCAGTGTAAACATCTTCCAGAACACCAGAGGTGTGGTAGTTCCAACAAGGTCCACACCAGGTGGCAGAAAAGTCGATAATGACCATTTTGCCATCATCCAATACATCGTATAGGGTGTGAGAGTTTCCATCTAAATCAGTAAGCGTCCAGTTTGGTGCGATACTACCATCTGGTAAAACAGCTTGTGCTGAATTGATGAAAAGGAAAGAAAGTAAGAGTGTAAGAATTGGTATTCGTTGTTTCATAATCCAAATTTAGGGTATTAATGAAATAGGTTTGCTAGGGCGATTGCGCCGAAGATCTTTTGAGTTTGGGGCTCAATACTAGTTTTTGGGAAAAGGTAGTAAAGCTGTCGTGGGATTAATACGCTTTAAATATAATAAAAAAGTAAGGATTTATTAAGGATAGCGCAATAAAGATACAGAAGAGGTGAGTTCTGCGAGATATTCGTCTGAGGTAAGTAGGCACTCTGGAATAATAGTATGATTGGGAATATCTATTCGATCGAATAGATATTCCCTACTTGAGGTTTTCTGCTTATTAGTGATTATGGTGATGCTGATGTGCATTTTTCTTAAAAATAATTTTCTTTAAATCTATTTTTTCAGCCTTTGCAGTTCCTTGTTTTATGAGATAGAATCCATTTAAATTGAGTCCTTTAATTATTTCAACTTCTTTTGATCCTGGCCAAAATATTTCGATTTGTTTTATAGCGGTAGCTGCTCCTAGTCCTTGTTCTATCCGCAAGGAGTTGGCACCGAAACTACCACCAGAACTGACTCGTTGAAAGAAAGTTTTTTCTCCATTTTTAGTGGTAACTACTGTTTTTACAAGTGCACCAATGGCCGCTTTATTGGAAGTCGTTCCTTCTAGCTTCAAAGTTACAGAAGGATTGTTAGTACCTGGATTTTGAAAAAGTGCATTCATGAAATTGTCTCCTTGATAAGAACCACCTAAAACAGTGTAAACATCTTGGTCTCCATCAGCATCTATATCGCCAAAAGCGACGCCATGTCCTTTCTGTAAATGTCCAAATCCACCAGCTTTCGTTACATCTTTGAACTGTTGGCCATTGCTGTTTAAAAACATTCGATTAGGAATTAAAGCACTAAAGTCAGGAGTACCTGTGGCGGCATAGAAATCTGGAAAGCCATCGTTATTGAGATCTCCAATATTGCAACCCATTGTATAAAGCACTTTGTCAACATTAGCAGATTTACTGACTTCGGTGAAGGTGTTGTTTCCATTGTTTTTATATAAACGAGGTTTTTCTGCTTTGGTAGACATTCCCAAATAATCTTTTGCCACCTCACCTGCTGCTTCATTAAAATTAGGGTCAAAGCCACTAACAAAAATATCGTCTAATCCATCTTGATTGAAATCAAAAAACCAACAAGGGAAACTGCTGTTAGGCTCACTCGTTTGAGTTTGTTGGGCAATGTTCGTAAATCCTGTTCCTTTCCCATTATTAAGCATCAGGTAGTTTGGTCCCATTAGATTAGAGACATATAAGTCTGGCCAATTATCTTGGTTGATATCTCCCCATACTGAGCCCTTGATGTATCCTTGAATATTGATACCAACTTCTTTAGCTTTTTCTGTAAAGGTACCATCACCATTATTGTGATAAAGTTGGCAAGGAGCTACAGAAGAAGGAGAGGATTCATTTCCAATAAAAAGATCAACCCATCCGTCATTGTCATAGTCAGCCCATGTAGCTGTTTGTGTTGGAAATTTCGCGTAAAGACCAGCTTCTTTTGTGACGTCTCGGAAACGACCGTTACCTTCGTTTTTAAGTAAAGAATTTGGATGCTGGCCTTCATTTGCAAACCAACCGCCACGAAGAACTAAGACATCGATCAAGCCATCGTTGTTATAGTCTGCTTGTACCATATTGAGACCACTCCACAATCCTGTAAGTCCTGCTGCATCTGTTTTGTCAATGAAGCTTCCTTGTTTATCATTCTCAAAATAATGCAACTGATCTTCTAAACCATATGAACTTACCATCAGGTCGAGATAGTGATCGTTATTGAAGTCTTCCAGAACTACTGATCCGGAAATATCATTAATGGCGAGTCCAAGTCCTCCAGCAATATCCGTGAATCTGTCAAGGGGAGTTTCAGATTCAAATACTTGAGGATCAATTAATAAGTTCGGAGGTATATTATTAGGGTAGTTTCCTAAAGTCATCTGAGCGATATTGTACAGCCATTTGTACTGAAAGTTATTCGGTTCAATTTCCATTAGGTTTTCATAGATTGCTTTTGCAGCATTAGAGCCCGATTTATTGGTGTGTTTTCCTGTTTTTTCAATTGGTAAAAGACAAGAGTATTCATTGTGATTTTCAAGACAATTTTCTATTTCTCCTTTACGCATGTATCCAAGGGCATGCAATTCTTTCAGTTTGTTGAGTGTGGCAGGAGGGAGGTTTATCTTATTGGTTTGAAGAAAAGTAAATAAGTCGTTCATTCTTTTGATGGACTTATCATATTCTCCTGCGTTTAGCCATTGGAAGGCTGATTGAAATGCCATGGTGATATACTGACTGGGGTTGGATGCTAATGCAGGTAACTGAGCTTCCATTTTACGAGCCTTTTTTGCGTTGAGATACCACATGTCTTCATTTTGTGGATTTCTTGCTATAGAAAATAGTTCCTCAGCCATAGCTTTGGTCGATGCGGGTAATGGGCTAGGAGGTTTTTCCGTTTGTGTTTGATGATGAGCATGAGCCGAGTGATCTTTTGCACTATCAGGCTGACAGGCTAAAAATAAAAATGGGAAAATGAGTAAGATGTAACGTGTCAATGGAATTGTATTTTTTGTTTGAACAACTTCTATTTAAAAGTGTTCTTATTAAACAATTGCCATAACAAATAGTTGAAATTGTATAAGAATTTCTAAATTAAAATGCAACAGACCATCCATCTCTAGAGGTGTCGCTCTTTTTATAGCTAACTGTGTGGACGATTTTGCCATCGGCATTTTTCAAAGAAATGCTTCCACCGCTATTTGATAATCTTGGTTTTTTCAATGTAATGGTAACAAAGGAGCCGGGCGCAATTGTGATGCCGCTAATTGTTTCTGAACGATCTTTTTTGTCATTGATTGACCAGTCATTTAAATTAATGGCTTGGTTAGAAATATTCAATAAAGAAACGGTTTCACTACCGCTGTCTCTCCCTTTTGGGTTAATTAAAGCAGAGACAATCTTAACAGCTGCATTGGTATTTTCTTTGGCAGCAGTTGGTTCTACTTTTTGTTCTTTTTTAGGTGGTGTTTTCTTTTTGATAATAGCGGTTGCAGCTTTAACCGCTTTTTCTGCATTGACCTTCCCGTAACCAAACCACTCGGAATGACCATTCGCGTCATAGGTTCCCTTTTTATTTTTGAGAACGACGTCAGGTTTTTTATCTACGATTTTGTCTGTCGCTTCGGCTAATATTTTTCGAACTTGTTTTGATGTCAATTCAGGATTCGCTGAGATGATCAAAGCTGCCACTCCTGCGACTAATGGACAAGCACTAGAGGTACCTCCAAAGTAGCCTGTATAACGACTATTTTGGGAGTACCCGATTCCAAAGGTTTCGTTGTCTGTTGTCCAAATTCCACGACCAGGAACATAAGCATCGGGATCAGTTGGATGCCAATTGTCACTAGGTGCGCATACTGTTATTTCTTTACCCCAGTTGCTATAAGCAGACTTTCTGTTTTGACTAGTAGAGGCAGCGACAGAGACGACATCTTTATGTGCAGGGTAGCCGTTCAAAATACCTCTTGAGTTTTTTAGAATACCATGACTTGGATGTCTCCATTCAAAACCATCTTTGTTTTTTAGATCTTTGATGGGGGCGTTGTAATTGCCGGCGGCAAAAACAATGACACAACCTTTTTTTCGTGGGCCACCATCTTTGGAGAGTTTGGTAAATTGTTCTTTTAATAAAGTACTCAAAGGAGCATAAACAGGAGGGAAGCCCCAACTGCAAGAAATGACGTCAGCCTTTGGGCCAACGTAATTAAAAATTTCATAAACCATATTGTCGTCAGCAGCTACATCAAATCGAATGGGCATGAATGCGCAACCAGGGGCAACACCTACAATTCCGCTTCCATTTTCTTCCCCAATAGCTACACCTGCACAGGGTGTTCCGTGATAGTCATCATTGTCTTTTCTCGGAAATGGGAAAGCATCACCGTCGATAAAATCTTTTGGATGAACTACTTTTCCTTCTCCTTTAAAATCTGGATGGTAAAGATCAAATCCATCATCAATTACAGCAACGACTACATCTCTTGATCCTTTAGTAATTTCCCAAGCTGCGGGAGCAGAAATATCAGCGCCAGCAACAAGGTCAATGCCCGTTTTGCTACTAAGGTGCCATTGATTTTTGAAAAGATCATCTTTTGGCGTGTGTGCTCTGCCGAAGCGATTGATCAGATTTGGTTCTGCGTGTTGAATCTCTTTTCGTTGATCCAAGTCGATACAAACTTTTATTGGATTCTTTTGAGCGGAGCTGGTAACTCGAAAGAGGTGTTTATCGGGAAATCCATCATAGCTGCGCATGTATTGAATGCCATGCTCTTTCATGATTTTTTCTACCGTTTTATTGCGAATACCTTTTTTGAAGGTGATGATAATACAATCGGTAATGTAGTATCTCGTGGCTGGATCTTTTACTGGCGTATAAGCGTGATGGAATACACAAAGTGTTTTGAATTCATCTCTGAGACTATCCATGACTTCATCGCAGGCGCCTTCGTTTGTTTTTAGTTTGTAAACATTATTGAAGACTTGTTTGATTTTAGATACCTTACCAGATTGATAAAGTGTTCCAATCATTTTTTTGTCAGGTAGAATTGCGGTGAAGTATTGAGACTCTTTTTGAATCTTGATTTTTTGACCGCCTCGGTGTAGGGTGTACGACTTTGCCATTGAGATGAATTTAATTTACTATTTGGTTTAAGTAGGTTGACCTAATTATTTATCAATTAATGACGGAATCTTTTTTCCTTATACTTCGTTATTTTTCTCAGCAATAGCTAAGGCTATTCCTTCTAAAAATAACTTGTCTAAGAAAAAAATCTCCTCAGTCATAATATGCAAATAATTAGGTCATCCTACTTAGGTGAATTTCTTATTGCTTCACTAAGGTTTCACTATAGATGCCATTCGAAGTCTCTAATAGGATAATATAAACACCAGATTGAAAATGTCCCATTTGTATTTCAGATTCAACGTGATCAATATTGTTGTTTTGATAAACAACTTGACCTAAAGAATTGGTCACTCTGATTTTATTAATGATAGCATCTGTCACTTTGATCTGTACCTTATCCCAAAAAGGATTAGGACTAATACTTACTTCAACAGATTGGTAATCAACCTTGTTGTTTGAAGTTGGAATATCCACACCGTATTGATTAAAGAAGTTCCAAATTTCAACACTAGCTTTAATATCTTTATTCGTACCAGGAAACGAAATATTAGCACCTGGCCAAGT